>CAJUJR010000104.1 GCA_910586605.1 uncultured Lachnospiraceae bacterium
ATTCTTAAGGGCGTAGGATTGCCCAGGGAGGAATGTCTTCTATAATTTTTGCCAGAATGTAAGTAAGGCAAAACTTTCGCTTTCTACAGAAAATATATATCCCTGCCTAAAAACTTTTTAATTTTTCTAAATCTGGCGCAGGCAGGGACATAACAGCCCTGCCCATCCCATTGATCCTAACATCATTATATTCAAATCCGCAGTAAACACAATACCTAATTTGCAAAAGCAAAATATCCCCCTTTACATACAAAGCTATCCTGTCTAAAATAGTTATTGGCAAAGCAACCATTAACTTTCGTTTGCAGTCTCTAAAAACATGTTATAAATTTTTTCAAATGGACAAATAACGGAACAAAAGTTCACTTTGGCTATTTGTTTCTGAGCGAAAACAGATAGCTATGATGGCGGATGAAAAACTGCATTCGCAGATTTCTTATCGCCCTTCGTGACAAGCCGCTCAGAAATGAGGGATTCTATGAAAAATATTATTCTAACCGGAATGCCTGGCGCCGGAAAAAGCACAGTAGGTGTTGTGCTGGCTAAAAAAACAGGCTGCTCTTTTATTGATACAGATTTGATTATACAAGAACAGCAAAAAATGCTGTTATATGAAATTATTAGGAAGAACGGCCTGGAGGCCTTCAAACAAATGGAAAACAAAATAAATGCCTCCATACAGGCAGACCATACTGTTATTGCAACTGGAGGCAGTGTAATTTATGGAAAAGAAGCTATGGGACATTTTCAGTCAATTGGCTCTATTTTCTATTTAAAACTTGGTTACCAAGAGATAGAAAAACGGGTCGGGAACCTGGAACAGCGGGGTGTTGCCATGCCTTCTGGCTGTTCCCTGAAAGAATTGTATGAAGAAAGGGCTCCCCTTTATGAAAAATACGCCAATTTTACAATTGACTGCCACAATAAAACAATACGGGAAATTACAGAAGAAATTGCTAGAATCTACAACGCATCCTATAAGTAATTCTGTCCACTGCCGCCACTTAGGAACTGTAAATAAATTATTTTATCATTTTGCTTGTCTATTTCTTCGATTGCACATGTCAAAAATCCTCAGCGTAGCCCGCTACGCCTACGTTTTTTGACATGCACCCTCAAAGAAATATCCAGCGCAAACTGACAATTAATTTATTTACAGTTCCTTACACTATAGTCCTAAAAAAGTAAATGCTGTTGCCTTGGTAATACCATTGAATTACCTTTAAAAAAACAGTATAATAGAAAAATGATAGTCACTATTACTCCGGCTATTAAATATCATAATAATTTTTCGCTGGATAAATGCCCCTATGCAAGATGGATAATTGAGCTGTAGCAAGTACCACAGTGATTGAAGGCAATGAAGCAGATGGACATTTAGGTCAGAAAAAGTTACGATATTTAGTAACCAAAGTAATATCCACAAACAATATAAGATTGATCAGAAAGGAAACGTTACTTATTACTTATAGAAGTTGCATCCTGCAAGTTTTACCAGAAAACGTAATAATGTAACATGGAAATAAAATATGGCATTTGACGGAATTGTAATTGCAGGTGTTGTTTCAGAATTACAGGCGGCGCTGACAGACGGGAGAATCACTAAAATTGCACAGCCAGAAAAAGACAAGCTTCTTTTAACAATTAAAAACAGCAGGGCAGATGAAACTGGAAAGACGATCCGTTCCCAGGAACGTCTTGTTATTTCTGTTAATCCAAGCCTTCCCCTGATTTACCTGACGCAGGATAACCAAGCAGCCCCCCTGCAGGCGCCAACTTTTTGCATGGTTTTGCGAAAACACCTGAATAACTGTAAAATCAAACGCATCACACAAATCGGTTTAGAACGTGTAATTTGCTTTGAATTAGAACATCTAAATGAAATGGGGGATTTCTGCGAAAAAAAACTCTATGTTGAACTGATGGGAAAACACAGTAATATTATATTCTGTGATGAAAAAAATACGATTGTTGACAGCATTAAACATATATCTATGTTAGTCAGTTCAGTGCGCGAAGTTCTTCCAGGACACAACTATTTTATCCCAAATACACAGGAAAAAAAGGATCCTTTTACAATAACAGAAGACGAATTTCTCCATGTTATTTTGGAAAAACCACTTCCATTAGACAAAGCGCTCTATCAGTCCCTGACTGGGTTTAGCAGCGTTATGGCTAATGAACTTCTCTACCGCTCTTCCCTTTCCATAAGGAACACGGCAAAAGAATTAAGTGAAATGGAAAAACTGCATCTATACCGGAACTTCTGTGCATTAATGGAATCCATACAAAACAAAAAGTTTTGCCCAACCATTGTATACCATAAAGACACACCGGTAGAATTTGCAGGCACAGCACTGACAGGATATCAGGACAACCCAAAGTACCGCACAGAAACAAGGGAAAGCATCAGCCTTCTGCTTTATGAATATTATAATACAAAAGAAATTATGGGGCGGATTCATCAAAAATCAGCAGACTTGCGGAGAATTACACAAACCGTCCTAGAGCGGAGCCTAAAAAAATATGATTTGCAGAAAAAGCAGCTCAAAGATACAGAAAAACGGGAAAAATATAAAGTTTATGGAGAACTTTTAACAACCTATGGCTATGAATTAAAAGGCGGCGAAAAAAAGCTGACTTGCGAAAACTATTACACTAATTCTGAAATTACGATTCCGTTAGATGAAACAAAAAGCGCCGTAGAAAATGCAAAACGTTATTTTGAAAAATATGCAAAATTAAAGAGGACATGTGAGGCGCTTACTGTACAAATCCAGGAAACACAACAGGAAATTGAGCATTTGAACTCCATCGGCAATTCTTTGGACATTGCGCGTTTTGAAGAAGACCTTACCGCTATCCGCCGGGAACTTAGCGAAGCAGGATATATTAAGCGCCATGCGGCAAAAGGGAAGCAGGCTTCCCGGAAATCTGAAAAAAGCAGGCCGCTCCATTACCTTTCCTCAGATGGTTTCCACATGTATGTTGGAAAAAATAACTTTCAGAATGAAGAGCTGACTTTTAAAGTTGCAACAGGCAATGACTGGTGGTTCCATGCCAAACAAAATGCCGGCTCCCATGTAATTGTAAAAACAGAAGGAAAAGAACTTCCTGACCGTACTTTTGAAGAAGCAGCGCGCCTTGCCGCTTATTATTCCAAATCCCGCGACCAGGAAAAAGCTGAAATTGATTATATCCAGAAAAAACATATTAAAAAACCAAACGGTGCAAAACCTGGATTTGTAGTATATTATACAAATTATTCCATGACAATACCTACTGATATTACCGGAATACAAGAAATCACAGAAGGGGGCGATATAAAATGATACTTTCTGACAACCATGTACACACCTCTTTTTCTGCAGACAGCAGCACATCAATGGAAGCTATGGTGCAACGTGCCATTGAGCTGCATCTGCCCTCTATCTGTTTTACAGACCATTTGGACTATGGCTTTCCAGAACAATACCAGACTGAATTTTTATTTTCACTGGAAGATTATTTTGATACCATACAAAACCTGAAAGAAAAGTATCCCTCCCTCCAAATCCGCACTGGCGTAGAACTTGGGTTAAAAGAAGATATTTTTGAAACAATCTCTGCAATCCCTGAAAGAAACCAATTTGATTTTGTGATTGGCTCTACCCACATTGTAGATAACTTAGACCCATATTACGAAGAATACTGGGAAAACCTGGGAGAAGAAAACGGTATTTCCCAGTATTTTGATAAAACATATGATAATATCAAACTTAATTTCGACATTGATTCCTATGGACATCTTGATTATATTATCCGTTATTGCCCAACTGTGAAAAAGGCAAAAAAGCAAGGCACGGAAAATGAAAGTTTCTATCAAGAAACCTTAAAGAAAAACAAAGAAATCCTTGATGAAATCCTTCTTTCCCTAATTCAGCTTGGAAAAGGCCTAGAAGTAAATACCGCAGGGTTACGGTATGGGCTTGGGCATCCAAACCCTCACGAAGCCATTCTGCAACGATATAGAGAACTTGGCGGCACAACTATTACAATTGGTTCTGATGCCCATGAAACCAAATACCTGGCTTATTCATTCGGACAAATTCCAGAACTGCTTTTAAAATGTGGCTTTAACTACTGCACAGAATTTAGTAAACGCCGCCCAGTTCAGATTCCCTTTATTTAGCCCTTCACCTTCTGGTATTCATCAGAAAATTCCCGGAGCTGGCTTACTAACGGTATCAGGCGTTTTATAAAATATTCCATCTCCTCCATTGTATTTTCTGCCCCCAGCGTAATCCGGATTGTTCCGCGTGCAATCTCTTCCGGCAGCCCAATCCCCTGTAAAACATGGGAAATGGTATGTTCTGAAGAGGCGCATGCCGAACCGCCAGAAACACAAATCCCTTCCATATCCAACAGAATAATCAGGGATTCCCCCTCTAAAAACTGGAAACTCACATTGACATTCCCATCTAAGCGCTCTTTTTGCGAACCATTAATCCTACAATAAGGAATATCTTCTAATATCCGTTTTATCAGGTAATCGCGCATCTTCCTAAGATGGCTATGGTTTTCCTGAAACATCCTCTCGCCAACTGCGACTGCTTTTCCCATTCCTACAATTCCTGCAACATTTTCCGTCCCTGCCCGTCTCCTTCTCTCCTGGCTGCCGCCATGCATAAAAGAAGGTAGGCTGACTTCCCTGCGGACAAAAAGAAACCCAACACCTTTAGGTCCCCGGAATTTATGGCTGCTGACACTCATCAAATCAATCTGCATTTTACGCACATCTATTTTTTCATGCAGATATGCCTGCACAGCATCTGTATGGAAAAAAACATGGTGCCTCCTGGCAATCTGCCCAATTTTAGCAACTGGCTGGATTGTCCCGATTTCATTATTTGCAAACATAATACTGATTAATATTGTATCCGGCCGAATCGAACGTTCCAACTGCCTAACTGAAATCTTCCCTTCCCCATCTACTGGGAGATATGTCACTTCATACCCTCTTGTTTCAAGATATTCACAGGTTCTAAGGACAGCATGATGCTCTATGCAGGAAGTAATAATATGCCTCCCTTTTTCTTGTAATCCTTCTGCTAGCCCAATCAACGCCCAATTGTCAGATTCCGTCCCACCGCATGTAAAATAAATCTCATCTGGTTCTGCATGGATGCTGTCTGCTATTTTCTGCCGGACACGCCGCAGGATTTCCTGTACATCCTCACTAAATTCATATACCCCCGAAGGATTTGCATACAACTCGCCAAAATACGGTATCATTTCTTTCACTACTTCTGGATGTACGGCTGTTGTAGCGGCATGGTCAAGATATATCATTACAGTTTCCCCTTTGTTCCTGTTCATAGTCCTGTTTTAGTATATGAAGCTATGGGAAAAATGTGAAAAATAACCGTTACTATGCAAGAGCCTTGTTCCTTTATAGAAGCTGCCACATTGCAGCTTTTGCTGGCAGGTCTTGCAAATGGTGGTTAGAACGGCCATAAATAGTAACAAACTACTACTCATAACTTAGAAAATCCTGCATAAAATGTGGTGTATCCCAAAAAACAGGAAAATAAATATGAAAAAATTGCAGAATAAATTAATAGAAGGTACCCTTCTGCTGACAATTGCTGGTTTTGCTACCAGGATTATTGGCTTTATTTACCGTATTTTTCTTTCTGACATCCTTGGCGTAAAGCTTCTTGGCATTTATCAGCTTGTCTTTCCTGTTTATGGAATCTGTTTTACCATATATGGCGCTGGAATCCAGACTGCCATTTCACAGCTAGTAGCTTCCAATATTGGCTCTCCTGCCCAAAAACAGAAAAAAGACCTCACAATATTAAAATGGGGCCTTTTTCTCTCAACCATCTTATCTTGTACGCTTACCTGCCTTGTGTGGTTTTTTGCATCGCCAATTGCCTCCCGGCTGCTTTTGGAACCCTCCTGCGTCCCATATCTGCAAATCCTTTGTTTTCTGTTCCCTTTTTGCGGCACATCTGCCTGTATTAATGGATATTTTTATGGAATTAAGGAAGCAAAAGTCCCAGCTGTTACACAGATTGTAGAGCAGCTTGTCCGGGTTGCCTCTGTCGTAATCCTGTGCCTTACCCTCTCTGCTACAGGAGAAGCCGGCTGCCGTTTTGCAGTAATCGGGTTAATCTGTGGGGAAGCTGCTTCCTGCCTTTACAATTGCTTTAAGCTATACCAAGCTGCCCATTTAAATATAAAGGAAACCTCCCTGTCCCAGCCAGAAAAAAGAAAGAACTCTTTTTCCCATCGGGACAAAATTGTTTCACAACTACTCTTCCTCGCATTTACCTTAACCACAACAAAACTTGTACTTTCCATACTTCATAGTGTGGAATCCATATTTATCCCGGCAGCATTAAAAAAATTCGGATGTTCTGTCCAGGATGCTTTAAGCATATATGGTATTTTATCGGGGATTGCCATGCCATTTATCCTTTTTCCCTCGTCTATCACAAACTCTTTTTCTGTCATGATTCTGCCTGCAATCGCACAAGCGCAGGCAGAACATGCAGAAAAGAAAATCCGCAGTTATATTACTCTGTCAGGAAAATACAGCCTCTTTATCGGATATCTGTTTACTTGTATTTTTCTACTTTTTGGCAAAGAATTTGGAATACTGCTTTTCCACAGCAAAGACGCTGGCATCTATATCTATGCCCTGTCCTGGCTTTGCCCATTTTTATATTTGTCCACAACTTTTACCAGCATTATCAATGGGCTTGGTAAAACACAGCTTACCTTTTTTATCACGGCAATCGGCTTATCTGTAAAAATATATTTTTTAATTTTCCTTGTACCTATTTATGGAATACAGGCATACTTAGTTGGCTCCCTGATTAGCCAAATTACGATGACCCTATTTGAGGGCTTTTATTTGCGGCATTATATCTCTTTTTCTGTCGGAAGCTTTCTTTTTGTTCCATGCTTCTGCCTGACGATTCTTGGATGCCTGTTAAAAAAGCTCTATCTTATCCTACCTGTACCAAAAGCAGGAATCATCCCAATCCTGCTCCTGGCTTTTTTCTGTCTAATCATCTGTTTTGGCTACCTTTACGTACTAGGGCGGGCAAAATGCATTGATAAGAAGGATTTTTGTTAAAAATCTTTACTGCCATTTCTCCCATCATATAATATGAGCTCTGTCGCATATTATTTTTTGGCTTTTTTTGTTTTAGTAATCTTGCCGTTTGAACTACAGTAATACTTCTTCTTTCCTACCTTTACCCATTTTTTCGTTACGGTAATGCCATTTTTATTGGCATAATGCCGATACCCTTTTACCTTGAATATTTTATTTATGGCAAGTGCGCCAGATTTTCCAGCATAAACCTTTTTCTTCGCTGATATTTTGGCAAATCCATTCTTTGCTACCGTTCCATTTGGTTTAGCATAATATTTTTTGCCTTTTACAGAAAATACTTTCTTTACTGCCAATGCCCCGGACTTTCCAGCATAGACCTTTTCCCCTCCTGCCGTCTTATAAAAGCCGTTTTTCACAATAGCACCGCTGGATTTTGCATAATATTTCTTGCCAGCTACGTTAAAAATCTGATTTATTGCGAGCAGCCCATCTGCTTTTGCGTAAACCGTATTTCCTTTTGCAGTCGTACAAAATTCATTTTTTGCGATCACACCATCTTTCTTTGCAAAAAACTTCATTTTACCAACAGTTACAATTTCCTGCTTTGCAACTATCCCATTATTCTTTGCATAATACATTGTCCCATCTGACATTGTAACAAAACTATTTTGTATTGCTTCCCCATTTATATCTGTAATCTGTAGGCTTCCATCTTCTTTTGGGACTACCTGGTAATTCTCTTTTGGTGCCTGCGTTGGAACTGGCGGCGTCGGAGAAGGGCTTGTTGGCGCTATAGTTGGCGCTACTGTCGGTGTTACTGTTGGTACTCCTGGTGTTGCTGATGGCACTCCTGGATTTGGCGAAACGGATGCAGCTGGTGCTTCTGTTGAAGCAGCAGAAGTCTGGCTTGGGCTTACTGTCGGCGCTGGTGTTGGCGTTGGTACTGTTACATTCCAGTTTGGCCTCCTAGTTGGCGCTGGTGTTGGTAAATCTGCCTCCGGAATTTTCTTCCACTGTGCATAAACAGTTATATCCTCTTCTGTACCTGCTGCTACTTCTGTAATCTGGTTTTGGAAGGTACTGTCTGTATACCATCCTAGAAACGCATAGCCTTCTTTTGTTGGCTCTTTTAAAGGAAATGCATCCGATTCAGTAAAAACCAACGGATTATCAGGATGGTTTACCCCTCCATCCAATACATATTTCACAGAATGGACCAGACGGTATACATAAATGCTTCATAGGACCCAGCCTGCTGTACGGTAATGCTTTGCTGTACTGTAAAATCAATTGCAGAAGCAGAATAAAAACTGTCCCAAGCTCTGCATCTATTGCATCTGGGTTTTTTACAGAATCCAGCCGTTTCACGCCAATTGCCCCAGTGTGTACATATTGGAAAACATATAAAGACGCAAGCGGTGTGCCATCAAAGTTACTATTTACAGCCAATCGTAGCAGAATTTAAGTAAATAAAAAATATCTTCC
>CAJUJR010000105.1 GCA_910586605.1 uncultured Lachnospiraceae bacterium
GGGAAGATATTTTTTATTTCTTTAATTTGGCTACGATTGGCTGTGAATAGTAACCTTGCCATACTACCCCAAAATCCCTATTTGCAAATGTAATATGCTACTCCTGGCAGCATATAAATATTAGAAAGGCCGTTTTTATCCACAAAATCCTCAACATCACCCTTCATATCTGCCATCACATCCGCCAATGTATCGCCTGGCTGTACAACATATTTTTCCCATGTTTTTGTACATTCCTCTTTCTCATCATCCTTATCGTGCCTGTCGTCATCATCGTCGTCATCATCACAGCAATTGCCATCTTCCCGCCGCCACAAATCAGCAGGCTGTTGTCCCATCATTGGCATTGCTGCATTCCCTGGATTTTGCTGTTCCCCTGCCCTGTTTGCAGCTTCAGGCTGCTGTGCCGGCGATTCCTGCTGATTTTCCATTTCCACCGGGCGCATTGCCCCATTTACCGGGTACTGTACGGCCTGCCCGGGGTTCGCTGGAATACAGATGGTATCCCCCACCTGAAGATTAAATACATCAACATATGGATTGGCACGCAGCAAAAGCGCCATTGGCACTTTATACCTCCTGCTGATTTCATAAAGAGTATCTCCCTTTTTTATGGTATGGGTAACACCATCACAAAATTCATAGTTCATCTGAATCATTTCCATTGCTTTTTTCTCTATTATATTCTAAAACACAGGAAATGGTTCCGTCTGTGTATTCCAGAAGTTACTATCCGCTGATTTCGCCATTTTTCTTGCAATCGAAAAAAAGTTGTCATATAATAGGGCAATATGGCGAGTTTTGAATTAGTTATAGATAGGAACAGAAATGAGGTATCTTTATATGAAGCTAAATTACAATACTCTTGGAATCGACATTGGTTCCACTACCGTAAAAATTGCAATATTAAATCCAGAAGGAAACATTATTTTCTCTGATTACAAAAGACATTATGCAAATATACAGGAGACCCTGTCTTCTATTATAAATGACGCCTATGAACAGCTCGGGGATATGCCAGTATCCCCTATGATTACAGGCTCCGGCGGCCTGACTCTTTCAACCCATCTGGAAATTCCATTTGTGCAGGAAGTCGTAGCTGTCGCAACTTCATTAAAAGACTACGCACCACAGACAGATGTTGCCATCGAGCTTGGCGGAGAAGACGCAAAAATCATCTACTTTACTGGTGGGATTGACCAACGTATGAACGGCATCTGTGCTGGCGGAACCGGTTCTTTTATTGACCAGATGGCCGTCCTGCTAAGAACAGATGCGTCCGGGCTTAATGAATATGCCAAAAACTATGAAGCCATCTATCCCATTGCTGCACGCTGCGGTGTTTTTGCAAAATCAGATATACAGCCATTAATCAATGAAGGAGCTACCAAAGAGGATTTGGCCGCTTCTATTTTTCAGGCTGTCGTAAACCAGACGATTAGCGGCCTGGCCTGTGGCAAGCCAATCCGTGGGAATGTCGCCTTTCTTGGCGGCCCGCTCCACTTCTTGACACAACTCCGTGAGGCCTTTGTCAAAACATTGAACCTAACAGAAGAACAGACAATAGCGCCATCCCACTCCCACCTGTTCGCAGCTTCCGGCGCTGCCATGAATGCAAAAGAAGAATGCTGCACTTCCCTTGGCAGCCTGAAACAGAAGCTTTCCGAAGAAATCCATATGGAATTTGAAGTTACCCGAATGGAACCCCTGTTCCATAATGAAGACGAATATCAGGCTTTCCTTGCAAAACATTCTGAAAAAGACGTTAAGAAAGGAAACCTGGCAGAGTACACCGGAAACTTGTTCCTGGGGATTGACGCCGGTTCCACTACAACAAAGGCGGCGCTGATTGGGGAAGACGGCTCACTGTTATATTCCTTTTATGGCAGCAACAATGGAAGCCCATTAAAAACTGCCTTAAAGGCAGTTAAGGAAATCTATTCCAAGCTTCCGAATGGCGCCCAGATTGTGCGTTCTTGCTCAACAGGATACGGAGAAGCTCTCCTAAAATCTGCACTGATGTTAGATGAAGGAGAAGTGGAAACTGTTGCCCATTATCATGCCGCCGCCTTCTTTGAGCCAGAAGTTGACTGCATCCTGGATATTGGCGGGCAGGATATGAAATGCATTAAAATCAAAAACCATTCTGTGGATAAGGTGCAGCTAAACGAAGCATGTTCTTCCGGATGTGGCTCATTTATTGAAACCTTTGCAAAGTCACTGAATTATGAAGTTGCAGACTTTGCAAAAGTCGCGCTTTATGCAGAAAATCCAATTGACCTTGGCTCACGCTGTACTGTATTTATGAATTCTAAAGTAAAACAGGCACAGAAGGAGGGGGCAAGCGTTGCCGATATCTCTGCTGGGCTTGCATACTCTGTTATTAAAAACGCCCTGTTAAAAGTGATTAAATTAACGGACCCAAAAGACCTTGGGGAAAAAGTCGTTGTCCAGGGAGGGACTTTCTACAATGACGCCGTGCTCCGGAGCTTTGAACGGATTTCTGGCTGCAAGGCAGTCCGCCCTGACATTGCTGGTATTATGGGGGCTTTTGGCGCCGCCCTGATTGCACGGGACCATTATGCCGGCCAGGAAACTACTATGCTTTCCATTGATGCAATCCATGACTTACGATTTGAAACCTCTATGTCCCGCTGCAAAGGCTGTACAAACCACTGTCTCCTGACCATTAACCGCTTTACCGGCGGCAGGCAGTTTATTTCCGGAAACCGCTGCGAGCGCGGCATTGGCGGGCAAAAAAACGAGAAAAAAATCCCAAACCTGTTTGCTTATAAAAATAAACGGTTGTTTGCGCACTATACGCCGCTTTCGGAAAAAGAGGCAAAACGCGGCACAGTTGGAATCCCACGCGTGCTAAATATGTATGAAAATTATCCATTCTGGTTTACTTTCTTTACAAAGCTCGGATACCGTGTGATCCTCTCACCGGAATCCAGCCGGAAAATATATGAACTTGGCATTGAATCCATCCCAAGCGAATCAGAATGTTACCCAGCCAAACTTGCCCACGGCCATGTTGCATGGCTCTTAAAGAAAGGGCTTACTTATATTTTCTATCCTTGCGTCCCATACGAACGCACTGAAGTAGAAGAAGCTAACAACCACTACAACTGCCCAATCGTCACCTCATATGGCGAGAATATTAAAAATAATATGGAAGAACTCCGAAACCCTTCCATCAAATATCAGAACCCTTTTCTTTCCTTTGAAAATGAAGAGATTCTGACAAAACGCCTGTGTGAGTATTTTCCTGGCGAAAACCAAATTCCAGCGGCAGAAATCAGGGAAGCGGCAGCGGCAGGATGGCTGGAAATGCAGGCAGTCCGCAGGGACATTACAGAAAAAGGGAAAGAAGTCCTCGACTACATAGAGCAGAACCACAGCCACGGTATCGTACTGTCAGGAAGGCCATACCATATTGACCCTGAAATCAATCATGGTATCCCTGAAATGATTACCTCCTTTGGAGCTGCTGTCCTGACGGAAGACAGCATTTCCGAACTTGGCGAAGTGGACCGCCCTACGATTGTTATGGACCAATGGATGTACCATTCCCGCCTCTACCGTGCAGCAGCCTTTGTCAGCACAAGAAGCGACTTGGATTTGGTACAGCTCAATTCCTTTGGCTGTGGGCTTGACGCCGTAACTACGGACCAGGTAAGCGATATCCTGACAAAGCGCAACAGGATTTATACCGTCTTAAAAATAGACGAAGTAAACAGCTTAGGGGCTGCGCGTATCCGTATCCGCTCCCTGCTTGCTGCTATCAAAGACCGGGAACGGAAAAATATCCTTCCCGAAAAAAATGACACAGCACATCACCGCACAGTCTTTACGGCAGACATGCGGAAAGACTATACCATCCTTGTACCACAGATGTCCCCAATCCACTTTGACATCTTAGTACACGCACTGGCGTCCTGCGGATATAACCTGAAAGTGCTTCCAAGCACGCCAGAATGCCTTGACTATGGCCTAAAATATGTAAATAACGACGCTTGCTACCCTTCCCTTTTAGTTGTTGGGCAGTTTATGCAGGCGCTGCTTTCTGGCGAATATGATTTAGATAAGGTTGCCCTGATTATTACGCAGACTGGAGGAGGCTGCCGCGCCACAAATTATATTGGTTTTATCCGCCGGGCGCTGGAAAAGGCAGGCATGTCACAAATCCCTGTGATTTCTATGAGCGCCGGGATTGAGAAAAACCCTGGCATGAAAATCAACCTAAAAATGGCAAAACGCGCCATGCAGGCATTAATTTATGGAGATGTTTTTATGCGTGTATTGTACAGGACCAGGCCATATGAAGCAGTCTCTGGCTCTGCCAATGCACTTCACCAAAAGTGGCTTTCCATTGCACAAAAATCTGTCAGGAATGGTAAGACAGCAGAATTCAAAAAGAATATCCAGGGCATCATTAAAGAATTTGATGAACTTCCTTTAAATAATGTGAAGAAGCCACGTGTTGGGATTGTTGGGGAAATTTTAGTAAAATTCCTGCCCCTTGCCAACAACTTCCTTGTTGATTTGCTGGAAACGGAAGGCGCAGAAGCTGTCTGCCCTGATTTACTTGATTTCTTTATGTATTCCCTGTACAATGCTAACTTTAAGGCAGAGTACCTTGGGAAAAAGAAATCCAGCGCAAAAATCAATAATTTTGTAATACAATATCTGGAAAGATGCCGGAAACCAGCCAGGGAAGCGCTGGAAGCCAGCAGCCGCTTTGAACCGCCTGCCTATATTGCAGACCTTGCAAAATATGCAGAACCAATTGTTTCCTGCGGAAACCAGACTGGCGAAGGATGGTTCCTGACAGGGGAAATGATTGAACTAATCCACTCCGGCGTGCCAAATATCGTCTGTGCACAGCCATTTGGCTGCCTGCCAAACCATGTCGTAGGCAAAGGCGTAATCAAAGAGCTGCGCCGCCAATATAAAGATACAAATATTGTTGCGGTCGACTACGACCCTGGCGCAAGCGAAGTAAACCAGTTAAACAGGATTAAATTAATGCTTTCTACCGCCGCTAAAAATATGTAAATACGCAAAATTGCATAGCAATGGCCTATGACGAAGGCAGAGGGTCTATCGCATAAAAAAGAATGGCTGTGAATAATAACAAATAGACATAGCAATACAATCTCCCTGGAGGACATATGAATATCTTAATTTACCACTGGGATATCTATCCCTATGATAATATTATTAAAACTTTCCAAAAAGAAGGGCATCTCACTGATGTCCTTTCTTTCCCTATCCTAAACCATATTGATGATAAAAGCTTTACCCCAATCCTTCAGGCGAAGCTTTCAAAAACAAGATATGATATGGTATTTTCTGTAAACTATTATGCTGTAATCGCTTCTACTTGCGCAGAATACAACATCCCCTATGCCGCATGGACCTGTGATTCCCCTCTCCTGAGCCTGCAGCATCCATCTATCCTCTTCCCAACCAGTTATATATTCTGTTTTGATAAAAAAGAGTATGACACATTGGTACAGAAAAATGCCCCTCATGCCTATTACCTGCCTTTAGCAGGCATGCCGCCGGAAACCTCTTTTACAGCAGATATTGATTCTGGCAAACAGGGCTTCCCATCTAATTATAAATATGAAATTTCCTTTGTCGGAAACCTCTATGATAAAAACCGTTATGACGAAATGTGCCTCTGCCTGCCAGAATATCTTTGTGGTTATTTTGACGCCGCTATAGAAGCACAAAAAAATATCGGCGCCGGAAATCTCTTGCCACAAATGCTAAATGACAATATCCTGGCTGATTTAATGAAATATACAAAAGTTATCAATGGTGATTCTTCCCTAGAAGAACTCCGTCTCCACTTTGCCACCTCTGTCCTTTCTTATAAAACAGCCGCAGATATCCGTACAGACGCCCTAAACGCTCTTGCCTGCAAATATCCGGTAACCCTCTTTACATCCAGCCATACAAATCGGCTCTGGAATGTTACCTGCCATCCTGCCGTTTCCTACCAGGCAGAAATGCCGAAAATATTTGCCAGCTCTAAAATCAACTTAAACTTTACAATCCCTAATATAGAAAACGGCATACCGCTGCGCGTCTTTGATGTCCTTGCTGCTGGGGGATTCCTGCTGACTGATTACAGAGAAGAACTCTGTCACCAGTTTGAAAATGGCGTTGACTTTGTTATCTTTGAAGGCATCCCTGATTTAATCCAAAAGGCAGGCTACTATCTGTCACACAACGAAGAACGTCAGCAGATTGCCAAAAATGGGCAAAGGAAAATACAACAGTCCCACCAATATTCTATGCGCCTAAACAAAATTATCCATTGCATATCCAACCCTAATCCTTAAAATAAGACTGGTCAAAGGCTGTCTTTTTGTCCTCCTGTTCCCAAGCCTCTTTCGGACGCCATGGCGTTTCCTCTGGATTCAGCCCCATGTTTTCATATTCTCCCTTTTTTTCTTCTGGCTGTCCTGCCTGCTGCATTTCTCCACCCTGTGGCCTGAAAGCCTCCTGTTCCATATTCCTGCCTGTTTCCCCAGGCTGTTGCTGGCTGCGGTTCTGGGAAAAGATATTTTGCCCATTCCCTGGGGCATTTCCCTGATAAAACCCTTGCTGTAACGCCCTTTTTTCCCGTGCCGCCCTGTCATGAGGATTATCAACAGGCTCTGCCTCCACAAAAAAGCCATGTTTGGACATCCCCCGAAGCACCAGCGCATTTGCAAGCAATAACACTACCGTTACAGCAAAACCGCCTTCCAGCCCAAAACTGCCGCCGTTTATCCATGTACTCCCAACTAAATCCGATTCAAAAAGAGACGGCTGTAAACTCATGCCGCTAACCTGTACCCCAAACACATTTCCCTGTAAAAAATTCCACATACTGTGGGCTGCACCCACAATCCATATATTTTCATACCGTATAAAAAGAAGAGACAAAAATATACCAAATAAAAATATATTCATGTACGCCAAAAAGGAAATCCCCGGATTGCTGCTATGCAGCAAGGAAAACAAAACTGCACTTAAAATTACCGCTGTTGACACATGGTATCTTCTTGTCAGGGATACCATAAAATATCCCCGGCAGATAACCTCTTCTGCCATCCCCTGTATTAGGTAACCTCCGAAAAAGCCAATAACATATAATATATTTGCACCCGTAATTGTACCTACATTCATATTAGCGCTTCCTGTCAAAATACAAATTGCATAAGCCGCAATAAAAGCAGCAGCCCCAATCAGAAGCCCTTTTATATATTCAAAAATACATCCTTTTTTACGGAATCCAAGCGTATTCGCCTTGCGTCTCTCAAACAATCTGCAATACACCAAGAATATAACCACTAACCCAATTTCTAGGAATAGGTTCGCCAAAATAAACCAGTCAGGCGTATTCTGCAGAATTTTTGTAATCCTTTGCAAATCCACTGAATAATTAAGCATCATCTCCCTATAATCTGCATTTCCAAGCAAATATACCACCATCATCGGAACCTGCAGCATACTTACAAGAAACTGCCCCACAAATAACACAATAAGTGCAATCAATAGCTCTAACACTGCATTGTGGCTGCGTGCCTGCATTGCGGCCTTCATAAATTCAGGTTTTTTAATATCTTTCATATACACACTCCAATCTTACACTCCTTACTATCCACAGTCTACCACATTTTCAGCCTATTACAACTTAACATTTCCTAAAACAGCTTAACTTTTTATAACAATTGTTACTATTCACAGCCAATCGTAGCCGGATCTCAATAAAAAATCTCTTCCC
>CAJUJR010000106.1 GCA_910586605.1 uncultured Lachnospiraceae bacterium
AACTTTCGCTTTCTACAGAAAATATATAAAACGGTCAGTTTCTCATGCCGCACATTATAGAAAACATACAAAGGGAAGATATTTTTTATTGAAATTTAGCTACGGTTGGCTGTGAATCATAACGCTCCATGTCAAGCGTATCATAAAAGAAGTAAATGCTGTTACCCTGCTGAACTGTCATAATTCTCTGCCAATCATAATATATTAAAAGAAATAAGGTTGAAAAGGATATTTATCATGGCTTTTCTGAATCAAAGAAATGAAAACCACCATTCTGTTTTGTCTACCTTCCATATTATTATTGCAAGCTTACTGCTCCTATCTGTTACTGGGCTTTCCATAATTACCACTTGTCCTGTTGCTTTTGCCTCCTCTTTTGCAGATAGGAGCCTTTGCTTTCAAAATACGGCGCAGGAAGGCACTGAAACAGGCGATGCATTGAACCTGACAGCAAAAGCAGCTGTTTTAATTGAAAATAACAGCGGTCGCATCCTCTATGAAAAATCAAAAGATAAAGAACTGGTTCCAGCCAGCATTACAAAGATTATGACTCTGCTTCTGATTTTTGAAGCATTAGAAAAGGGGAAGATTTCCCTGGATGACCCTGTTTCTGTCAGCAATTATGCCGCACAGATGGGCGGCTCCCAGGTATTTTTAGAACCAGGCGAAACACAGACTGTCAATGATATGATAAAATGTATCAGCATTGCAAGCGCAAATGACGCGGCAGTTGCTATGGCAGAGTTAATCGGAGGTTCAGAAACTTCTTTTGTTAAAATGATGAACCAGAAGGCAAAAGAACTGGGAATGGTACATACAAACTTTAAAAACTGCAACGGCCTGGATGATTCTATCCAAAGCGGCCATTATAGCAGCGCCTATGACGTTGCATTGATGTCCCGTGAACTGATTACAAAACACCCTGAAATCTCCAAATATTCCACTGTATGGATGGATGAAATCACCCATAAAACAAAAAAAGGGGAAAGCCAGTTTGGACTGACAAATACAAATAAACTAATCCGCACTTATAACGGTATTACCGGCCTAAAAACGGGCTCAACCTCAAAGGCAAAATACTGCCTTTCTGCAACGGCATCACGCAACGGTATAAGCCTCACTGCCGTTATTATGGCAGCTCCTGACCATATGGTACGCTTTACACAGGCGGCAGCCCTTTTAGACTATGGTTTTGCAAACTGTTCCAGCTATCAGGAAAAAATTGATGACATCCCCTTAAAAAGGCAAAAGCTAATTGGAGGTTCAAAAGACTATGTCATTCCACGCATTGAAAAAAACTTTTATTATACGCTGACCAATAAAGAAAGTGCAGATAATATCAAACGAAAAATAAGCTACGATAAAAAAATCACCGCTCCTATCAAGGAGGGACAGAAAATTGGGACAGTCACTTATCTGCTGGAAGGGAAAAAAATCGGGACACTCCCTATCCACTCCGCAGAAACAATTAAAAAAGCTGCCTTCCCTGATTACCTTTCCAAAACACTCTATAAATTTCTTTTTTCATAAAATACAGTATAATTTCTTGTTCTAACAAAAAGTAAAAGGGCACTGTCTTCTGATGCCCTTTTACTTATCAATATCCAAAAACCCTATTCTTCTTTACCGGTGTACGATCCATAAGTAAATGGCTGTTTTCCATTGTACTTAAAAATAAAATTATTTAACGCCTCTGCATTCGCCGTTGGAGACAAAGTTGAACTGACGCCGTCCGTCATAACAAGACAGTCGCCAGCGCTAAACTCCCCAGGATAGGAAGAACGGTAGTACCCTTCCAACGGAACCTGAAGCTGATGGATTTCTGTTGTACCTAGCCTGACACAGTCCGTCACATAATCTATTATCTTATCATTTGTCAAATCAGTCTTTATATTGCCCAGCAGTTTATTTGCAATGTTAAGCCATTCCGTCATAGGAAGGGACTTTACTTTGTCAAATACTGCTTTAATTACCGTCCTCTGGCGCCAGGTGCGGCCATAGTCGTCACGGAGGCCTGTAATCGTTATCCCCTTCTTACGGATTCGGCAATACCCTAGTGCTTGTGCGCCATTTAACGTCTGTTTCCCAACTTTTACGTTCCTGGAATCTTTTTTACGGATATAATTTGTTGTATTCAGATATTCAGCTTCTGATTCTGTAAGTTCCAGCTCAACGCCGCCAACTGCATCTACAACATCTGTAAAAGCTTTGAACCCTACTTCCACATAGCCATCTAACTCAATATTGAAATTGGTTGCAATAGTCTTATACAAAAGCTCAATCCCACCAAAAGAATTAGCTGCATTTAATTTATTATACCCATAACCTGGAATATCCACATAATTATCACGCATCAAAGAAGCCATCTTTAATGTGCCATGCTTTAAATCCATCGTTGCAATAATCATTGTATCTGTCAGACCAGATGCTGTATAGTCCTTTTCCTTTCGGTAGTCATTCCCTACAACTAATATATTGACAATATCATCATCCGAATTTACCTTAATCCCACTTAAATCTACATTTTCCAGCACAGTATCATAATCGCGTTGTACATGGTTCAGAGTATCAAAAAAAGCCACTTGTGCCTTTGCCGCCAAAAAACCGGCAAGTATACTAAGAACCATTAAAAAACCAAATACTATTTTTTTCCACATACTTTAAACCCTCTCTATCCTCGTACACTAATTTGCTGCCTGTCCATCTGCCTTCCCATAAGAAAATTCCTTTTTCCCATTATATTTAAAAACAAACTTGTGCAGGATTTTTGCATTTTCCGAAGTATCAAATTCCGTACCCACCCCATCTGTCGGTACAAGGGAATCCCCCTCGCTTGTTGGGAACTCTGCCTTTTTTCCTTCCCTGAAATAACCATTCCTTGGAATCTGGAGCTGAAAAACTTCTGTTGTCCCCATCATAATAACATCTTTAATATAACCAAGAATGCTGCTGTTATCCAAATCCGTCTCTACAGACGGCAGAACTTTATTGGCCACCATGACCCAGTCCTTCATTGGAAGGGACTTCATCACGTCAAAAACAGCGCTGACAACCGTCCTCTGGCGCCAGGTACGGCCATAATCATCCAACAGGCCATTTACCGTCCTGACTGGTTCCCCAATCTTATCCTTCCCCTTTCGGATACGGCAGTATGCAAGCGCCTGGTCTCCGTTTAAAATCTGTTTTCCAACCTTTACCTTCCTGTTTTTGTGTTTCCGTATGTAATTCGTCATATTCAGATAACGCGCCTCTGTATCGGTAAGCTCAATTTCTACGCCGCCAACCGCATTGACAATCTTCTCAAACGCATCGAACCCCACCATTACATAGCCATCCAGCCTGATATTAAAATTTTTCGCAATGGTCTTGTACAAATTTTTCACCCCGCCAAAATCATATGCAGAATTCAATTTCCTAAGTTCATCCTTTTCTGTAACATCTACAAGCGTGTCACGCATCAGTGTAGTAAGCTTCAACGTATTATGCTTTTTATCCAACGTTCCAATCATCATAACATCCGTAAGCCCTGATGCGGTATACATCTTTTCCTCCCTGTAGTCGTTCCCTATCAGCAAGATATTTACAATATCGTCATCTGACTCAAGATTAATGCCGCTTAAATCCACTTTTTCCAATGCAGAATCCTTGTCCCTCTTCACTTGGTTCAATGTATACTGCATCGTATTTTCTACCTTCGCCAGGGTAAAACCCGCTACAGCGCTCAGAATCACCAGAATCCCTATAATAAACTTTTTCCACATAAATTACCCCCATCTTCTCAATACCCGAAGCCATTATAACACAGCTTTCCAAATATCACAATCATTTCCTTCCTATTTTGCAGGGTAATGCTCATGGCCCATTGTTAATCACAGAAGTTCTAACCATCATGTGAACCGTAACATGTGATAACCTAATTGGCATGATTCCCCTATTATAATTTATTTCTGTTTTCATAAAAATATGCATAAATTCTTAATTTGACGTTTATTAACTACTCATGTATAATACGGACAAGAGTATGTAGGAAAATCTATTGGAGGTACATCATGGCAAAAGATGCCGGAAAAAACAAATGGGCGCTGTTTCTGCTTTTATTAGGAGGTATCGTCCTCGGAAGCTTTATTGCACAAGCGGCAGCAAACGTCACCTTCCTTTCTTGGTTAAATTATGGCAAAAACTTTGGGCTAACCCAACCGTTTACATTAGACCTTGGAGTCTTGGTACTGACCTTTGCATTAAAAATTAAAATCACGATTGGAAGCATTATTGGGATAATTATTGGAATTATTATTTATCACTTTATTTAGTAAAAAACCGTTCAGAACGTTATCATCCTGAACGGTTTTTTATTGTTAATATCAAAACTACATTAGTTACAATGTCTTACCCACGATAATAATTTATCAGGCATCCCTTTGCAATAATTTCTCTTTCATCATCTGTCAAATCGCCAAGGCGCAGTTCAAATTCCTGCATATCTTTCCCAACAACATATGCTTTAATGGCATCTGCTTTTTCTTCTACCGCCTTTTTCACATCCTTAATGAATATATAATCCCCTTTAGAAAATGGTATTTCCTCTGGATATAAGAATGGAAGCATCCCCCAGTTAATTAGGTTAGAACGGTATCTCTTTGTTGCATATTCCTTCGCAATATTTGCCATGCCGCCAAGCACTTTCTGGCAGGAAGCCGCCTGCTCACGCGCAGAACCGTCGCCTGGTTTTACTGCATAAATCATGCTGCCAATCTGCGTTTCCTCAGGCTTTACAGTAAACGTCCCATTAATCTTTTCAAACACTTCTTTTATTTCAGGGCAAGCTGCAAAAATATCTTCCCCTGCAATCCTTGCCTTCTCTGCCTTCTGTACCTCTTTTGCCTTCCCAACATATTCTGGGTCTTTACGGGACAATGTAAATTCAGCAAGCCCAAGTGGGTTAGAACGGAAGGAAGAAGTTTCGCCAGATGGAATTAATTCATCTGTTGTTGTAACTGGGTCATGGATTTCAGAAACCACCTTTAATACCATATTGTCCGTCAATGCTGTCATCTCCGGCCAATCCTTAATATTTGGGCCAAACTTGATTTCCGCCTCTGTATCTGCTTTTCCAATCCCATTATAAACTCTGTTTTCATAAATTGTACTGTCAAAGAAATATTTTGGCTTCATAAAATCAACATCCACATCTGTTGCCGCTGTTAAATATCCCTGGTTCGCCGCTGTCGCCGCAATGGAACGGGCATCCATCAAAGCAACAGAAGCAATCTGCCCATTTGTCACTTTAGAACCTTCACGGTTTGGGAAATTCCTTGTAGAGTGCCGGATTGACAGCCCATTATTTGGAGGGACATCCCCCGCCCCAAAGCATGGCCCACAAAACGCTGAACGCACTGTTGCACCAGTAGCCATCAAATCTGCAATAGTCCCATTTTTCACAAGTTCCATAAATACCGGCTGACTAGACGGATAAACACTTAATGAAAATTCATCCGCACCAATATTCTTCCCACGCAGGATATCTGCCGCATCACAGATATTTTCAAACCCACCGCCGGCACATCCAGCGATAACGCCCTGCTCCACATATAATTTCCCATTATGGACCTTGTCCTTAAGCGTATAATTGATATTATTATTATCCAGGCTGACAAGCGCTTTCTTTTCTACATCATCAAGGATATCCATTAAGTTTGCATTTAATTCTTCAATTGTATAAACATTGCTTGGATGGAATGGCATTGCAATCATCGGCTTTATTTCAGAAAGGTCAACATAGACCATGCCGTCATAATATGCCACATCCGCAGGCTTTAATTCTTTATAATCTTCCGGGCGCTTATGAATCTCATAAAATTCTTTGATTTTATCATCCGTTGTCCAAATGGACGACAGGCAGGTAGTCTCAGTTGTCATAACATCGACGCCAATACGGAAATCAGCCGAAAGCTTTGCTACCCCATCTCCGACAAACTCCATTACCTTATTTTTAACATAACCATTGCCAAACACAGCGCCAATAATCGCAAGGGCAATATCCTGCGGACCAACTCCCTTCTGCGGTTCCCCTGTCAGATAAATTGCAACAACACCAGGCCTTGCAATATCATAAGTACGGTTTAAAAGCTGCTTTACAAGCTCAGGACCGCCCTCGCCCATCGCCATTGTCCCAAGCGCCCCATACCGGGTGTGGGAATCCGAGCCAAGAAGCATTTTACCGCCGCCAGCTAACATTTCACGTGCAAACTGATGGATAACCGCCTGATGTGGTGGCACATACATCCCGCCATATTTTTTTGCACAAGAAAGCCCAAACATATGGTCATCTTCATTAATTGTCCCACCTACTGCACAAAGGCTGTTATGGCAGTTTGTCAGGACATATGGCACTGGGAACTTCTCTAGCCCTGATGCCCTCGCTGTTTGGATTATCCCTACAAATGTAATGTCATGTGAAGTTAATTTATCAAACTTAATCTGCAAGTTTTCCATATTGCCTGATGTATTATGGGCTTCCAAAATACCATATGCCATCGTGCCTTTTGCTGCCTCTTCCTTTGACGGTGCCTTTTTGCACTTCTGCTGCAATGTTGCAGCACTATCACCCGTATCTTCTACAATTTCTGTACCATTTACTAGATACACACCATTGTCATATAATTGAATCATTGTTTATCCTCCTTCTATTTTATTGTTACTGTCCACAGCTCTTCCAAACAACATAATAAGTATAAAAAGCAGGCATCTTCTTATGTATAAATTGCCTGTTTTCTATAACTTAACCGTAAATAGCAACTTTTTACCATACATTTTTAAAAGCCTCATACAAATTATTAATGCAGACAAAGCCTATTATCATAGAAATAAAGAAAAAAGTCAAGTTTGAAAGAAATCCGGGGCAACTATAAATTTTCTGTATGCCTGCAACCTGGATATCCGCTGCATCCCCAAAACAACCCAAATTTCCCATTTCTTTTTTTCAGTAGGTTTCCACACTTTGGGCACTTCTTCACAAGCAGAGGATTCATGCTGCCTTCTTTTCCTAAACGCTCATAAACAACCTGGTTCATACGGCAGTCATTTAATGCCCTGTGCGCCCCGTCTATAGAAATGCCATAATATCCTGCTAAATCCGTCAGCCTATGGTGCCTTAACTGTGGTAGGCAAGACCTGGCAACTTTCAATGTATCTACATAATCGTTTCCTGGTACTTTCCCAAAATACCGTTTACAATCCCTATAAATAAATTTCATATCAAAAGCATGGATATTATGCCCGACCAAAACATATTCTTCTATGTAATCAAGGAAATCTGCCAAAGCTGTTTCAAATATCGGTGCATCCTTTACCATATCATCCGTAATTCCATTGATCTGGCTAGCGCTATAAGGAATTTCACATCTTGGGTTAACAAGAGTGGTAAATTCCGAAACTACTTTATGGTTATGTACTTTTATTGCTGATATTTCAATCACTTCATCTTGCTTCCAAGAAATTCCTGTTGTTTCTAAATCGAACACAACATAATTTGGAATGTATTCTGTTAATTGCATGTATCAACCTCCCATTTCAGTTTAAGTGAAAAAAACAAAAAACTCTGTTAAGGGAAAACAAGAACAAAGAAATCCCACAACACATTATAACACGAAGTCAATTCCCCCGCTACATCTTAGCATCTACCTATCAGGGCAACAGCATTCTCATAGTTACTATTCACAGCCAATCGTAGCCGGATCTCAATAAAAAATCTCTTCCCC
>CAJUJR010000107.1 GCA_910586605.1 uncultured Lachnospiraceae bacterium
ATACTAGGGTTACAGCGATTCATTGTCCGTACTACTGTCAAAAACAGGATTATATCATAGGGCTTTTCTTTTTGCAATCATTATGGAATTGTATTTTCGGGGATTTCGATTTATTTTTGTTCCGTCTTCCCCATAAGCAGCGGCATACTCCGGGATGCACATGATATCCGATCTTCCACATACCAAAAACCGCCCTCCGAAATATATTAAAAAATGCTTTCCGAAATAAAGGAGACGCAGCGGGCTGCGTTAACTGAAGCGAATTAAGGCCAATTGAAAATTAAAGTTTATGCCAATACCGCACAAGCGGCAAAACGGCACATGGCAGAGAAGATTACCGGAATGATTTTCCCGACACGCTCCAAGGCTCATCACCCGGCCGGATATTCCAGCCAGCCCAAACTCCGCATCACCTCCATGACGGCATATATCATTGTCTGGCGGGGTTCCGGAATGACATAAAAGGACAGAATACCTGCGGCTATTCCTGCCATAAGGAAAAGAACGTCGTATAAATAACACCTTACCGACTCTTTCCGTTTCACATGCCTTATCACGCGCCAGGCCATTCCCCCAACAAGCAACAGACATGGCAGTATTCCCAAAATTGCTCCGGCGGCTTCCCCTTTTTCATTATATTCCATCCATATTCCGCCAAAACCGTTAAAACCAACCCATATATATGCCATTGTCACACAGCACTCCAAATAGATTGCGGCAGCCAGCAGGAAAAATGCGCTTCCGTATGCAACATAGTTTCTTTTACTTATACCCAATTTTTCTGTTTTTCCGGCTTCTTTCCAAGCAGACCAATCAGACATCCATCCCACCTTTTCCCTGCAGATATTCCAAAAACGCCTGACATCCCTCCACAACGTCCCGGTAGGTAACATCAAACCTTGAGGTATACCATGGATCCGGAATGCTGTCCTTTCTCCCTGCATACTCTAAAAGCAGAGCGATTTTTCCGCCGGCTTCCCCGCATTTATGCCCCGTCATCCGTTCTATATTCCTGATATTCATGGTATCCATGCCAATTAAGTAATCGTAATAATCATAATCCGATTTTTTAAGCTGGACCGCCCGTTTGCCGTCGCAGCGGATGCCGTGTTTTGCAAGTTCTTCCCGCGCCGGCGGATAAACCGGATTGCCGATGCCGTTCCAAATTTCCTCCGTACTGGTAGCCGCAGAGGCAATTTCAAACTGATTGGAAATGCCTTGCTTTTTTACCATGTCCTTTAGTATGAATTCTGCCATGGGGGAGCGGCAGATGTTGCCGTGGCATATAAATAAAATTTTCACCATAATCCTCATAACTCCTTATATCTCGGTATATCTTGGTTTTTCCTTATGTTTTCAAAGTTTTTCCTCTGGCCCCAAAAACTCGGTTCCCCGTATATCTTACCATAACTCGGTATATCTTGTCCCCCAAAATGAGTAAAAAAGAAGTAAAATGCCCTCTTTTTTACTCACTCCAAAGGTAAAACCACCCATGCCCCCTTACTCTCCAGACAGCTTTTTCTCCAACTCCCTCACTTCCTTTTCCACGTCATCATATTTCAAATGGGTGTAAACATTTAACGTGGTCGCTATGTCGGCATGTCCCATGAGGTACTGTAAGGTTTTCGGGCTTACTCCCGATTTTGCCATGTTACTGCAATAGGTATGCCGGCACACATGCGGCGTTATCTTTGGCAGTTCTTCTTTGAATGTCCTGTTATACTTGCCTAAAGCATACTCAAACCTCTTTTCCCAATGGTTTGCAAGGTACGGCATGCTGTTTTTATCCAGTACCAGAAAGCCGCCTACACCATCCACCATTGGCTCCACCTTTGTTTTCCTGCGTTTGTTTATCAGCTTTTTAAAGCACTGGTAAACCTCTTCCGTCATGGGAAGGTCCCTCTCCCCATATGTAGTTTTTGTATCTGCAATAATGTATTTCCCATCCCTTGTACGCTGTAACTGTTTATCTATATGTATCTTCCTTTCTTTCATATCCACATCTGACAGTGTAAGGCCGCAAAATTCCGATACTCTCATGCCAGTTTTAAAAAGTATATACATACCCTCATAGTACTGGCTGTAGTGTTTATCATTTTTGATAAACTCCAAAAACAGCCGTTCTTGTCTTGGTGTGACTGCTTCCCTTGATACACTGTCATTTATCAGCACTGTTGCAAGTTCCCAGTCGAAAGGGTTCTTGCGGATTAAGTCGTCCTCAACAGCCATGCGGAACGCAGGACGCAAAACACCTCTGATACTGTGAATACTGCTGTAACTTCTCTTATCCTCTGACTGTAGCTTTATCAGCCAGAGTTTGGCATCTGATACCTTTACCGTATCAATCCGTCTGGCGCCAAACTCTTCCCTTTTCAGAATGTTTGCCACCGTCTTATATCCGGCAAGGGTGTTATGCCTTACCCCTGTTTTTGTTGCAATGTATCTCTCAACCAACTCTAATACTGTGACATCCCCACCGTGGTATGCCACCTCCTCATTGAGAAACTTTTCAATCTCTTTCTCTAATTCCCTCAATGATTTTCCTGAACGCTTACCCTCTGGCTGTTTGTCAGTCGGTTCCAGTTTCCAGCTGTAAACAAAGTGATTTTTCTTATCTTTTCCTTTATATGTGTAGAGATATTGTCCGTTGCTCCGTTGTTGCTCACCAGTACGCAGTATGCGCCCCTTGCTGTCTCTTCTCTTATTATCTTTACTCATAATCTTTAACCTCCATATAATCAAATTTTTTACTGCCCCCTCTTTCAAGGGGGCTTATGGTAACGCTGTTTTTTTGATGAGTTGTGAACGGGAAGTGAATTTTTATAAAATATTTGAAAATCCCCATGTATCATAATGGTTAAATACTCTTTCTCTCTTGATTTCCTCCCATAGCAATACTATTTTTCCAACCAGATAAAATTTTGTCATAATAAAAATTTATCAACTGCATGTGATCCACAACTATCATTGTACTTTTCTTTATCACTTGAATTTATTGTTGCTGTTATGCTGGCTTGGTTTGCAACCTATGTATTTCTTCCTATATAAACATGATTTTCTGAAATGCTCCCCCTTATGGTCTTTTCAATATTTTTGATTGTTCAGCATCCCATGCATAACATACTGAATCACTGTTTTTCCAACCAGTCTGATTTTTGTGTACACCCGATTTTTCATCACAGCGTTATACCCCTACACACTTTTTTTCTGGAAACCTTGTTTCCACACCCGAAAAATTACTTTTTCTGAAAAAAATATATCACCCCTCCCTTAACGTGCACTTTTGGGAAATCATACATGACATAATTTCCCTCTCTCCCAATTCCTCAACATTAAAGTGTATACTTAAATCTACGTCCATAAAAAACCACTCACAGCCTTCAGGCCATGAGCAGTCCTTTTTAATCTTCCAATTCTTCCAGATCCCCAAATAAATTGACTTCCACATAAACCTTGTCAAGGTCAAGGCTTATATTGGGTTCCAACATTGTTTCCAATGTAACAATGTTGCTTGCTGTGTTTACCAGACACAAAGCCTCTGGCAACTCCACACCGTTATGTTTAACAACCGCTTTCATCAGTCCACCACCCCCGCTCTTTTCAATTTATTGTATATCTGCTCTGCTGTATATTTCTGATTACCCAGAGCAATCAGCTGTTCCATGTTCAGCCCCCTTGTGTATGCATCCACCAGCTGGACACTGGAAATATCTTTGATGCCAAATGGCATGGTTTTAACCACTGTGTTACCGCTGACACGCATATTTCTGACATCCCGGTCAAGGTTGGACATAATCTGTTGTACAGCCCAGACTTGTTTACTTAAATTTTTCAGGCATTTAATTATTTCCTGCTCATACATAAAAAATTACTCCTTCCAAATTTTTTTAATTACACCCCTTTATGTACAGCGTGTATGTAAACAGGAATAAAGAAAAATCCTATCCAGTATGCCGCCAGACAGGATTTTTCTTTCACTGTATAACAATTATCTGAGTTGTAAGGTTTCAAAAGCAGGAGGGTATGCTCCCCACCTTTCCAGTGCTTTCTCTGAAATGTTACCTGCACTCCAATAACATTTGGATTATAATGTCGGATTATTTTTTCAGGAAGAATATGATATTTGTCAGGCACGTATTATAACCTATAAGACAAATTTCCCATTCTCTTTTCAATGTTCAAAATCATTGTTTACAGTTACAAAAACAATCCCCTGCTCCAAACCCTGCAGGAGATTGTACCATCCATTTTTTATTTTGACTGTAGCGATTCTTAACGGAATTTCAGACTGGTTTTTATGGATTCTGCCGTATATCCCAGACTTTAATTTTTATCCCCTTCCAGTTCTTTCCATACCCCTTTTGCTATCCAGCGTATGAATATGAAACACTGTTTCCCTAAATAAACTGCTCCACATAATGAAATGATTATCATTGTATGGATTACTGTAAATGTCAGATAGTCCATCTGTCAAGCCCCCTTTCCTTAACCTCTATATATCGGTCAACTGTTTCCTTTGCCCCCATTAATGCGAACTTTTCATAATGGTAAACATTACTTTCTATAATGCCCGTGCCGTCTCCGGTAAAGATGCAGAATACATAACCCAAATCAATGTTGCTCCAGTAAACCTTTATCTCATAACCTCGATACTGTTCAATCATTGCTCCCTGTACCTCTCTGGAACCCTCTGGAAACCCTTTAAATCAATCAGGTGTCCACTGTTTCCAATGGACACCCTATAAACTCTTCAGAACCTTATTTCTTTTTCCCTACAGTTTCTTTCTTTTCTGTCTGCTTTGCTTCCTCTGCTTTCCCATATTCCAGAGAAGCAAGTTCAATCTTATCATCAGCCCCCAGCCTTGCACCCCCTGAAATGATCCCCAGTTTGATGTAGGCTTTCACATCTGACTGCTCAAAGCTTGTCTGCTCAAATTTCGTGGAAATGCAATCGTAGTATGTAACCCCCTTTTCCTCATGACTGCCGATGACAATATAGAATACGTTAGCCGTGACACCCTCACTCTCAATCATAGGGGTGTAATTCCCACAGTACCGGTGCTCCATGATATTTGTGGTGAAAAATCTCTCTGCATCCGGTACAAGTTCATTGTCTTTCATTGTCAGACCACAAACTTTCTGATCGGACTTTAACATGCCCTTAATCTGATTCCCAGTGTACTCCATGACCTCTTTACCGTTCCATACGCTCCATGCCTGCTCCCTTGCTCCCAGCATTTCCCTTCTTACTACAACTCTCATTTTACACATTTTGTTTTCCTCTCTTTCTTATGTTTTATTATTTATTTCCTTAACTTCAATTACATCTTAACGCTGATAAACTGATAAATCTATTGACGGAGTGCAAGGAGATAAACCATTATGTGTCACTGATTTTTAGGGAGATTGTAGCATATATAATGATTTATACAACTTTTTCAAATCTCCAACAACATTTAATCTGATGTCTGAAACAGCATTTTTATTACTATGAAATACCCACTACATACCAACTTCATCAGATAATGCAGGAACCAACCCACTGTATACTGACAAGCCAACAATTTCTACTAACTTGTACAACTTGATTTTTTCATAATGCAATATTTATTTTTATATGTTCATTGTTGCTGATATTCCACATGGAAAAATTTTAGTAAGTATGATAAACCCTTTCATGGATATTGATTTTTACACACTGTATTCATTTATGCATTATATATCCATTTTTACCATTTTCATTAACATGCATCTTCCATATCCATTGCGCAAAACGTTTTAAAAAGTTGAAACATTTGAAACAGACAGTCCGTAAAATATAAAATATGCTTATATCCTCTTTTTAGATTGAGCGGTACATTTATTCATGCTATAATGGGATTGTATAATTGAACAGAAAGCAGGATGCGGTTTTCTGATAGATGCCCTCTAGTCTTACGAAAGAGGGTGGTACCCATGAGCGTGATGGAAGTTTTGACATTATTGCTTGTTATCTTTTCGGCTCTGTCTTACATAGATAATCATAAAAAGAAATAGCATCCCAACCGTCCAAAGTTAGATGCTATTTCTTTTGTAATATCAATTTAACTGAGGGCAAATCGGAACTTCGTGTCCGATCAACCTTTCTAAGTAGATTATACATGAGAGCTGCTTGTTTTGCAAGTGGCTCTTTTAAACCAGTTGTGCTTACATTTTCCCAGCCTGATAAATACAATGTTGTTTCAGGTGCCTTCATTTCTATTGTTGTTGGAGTTGTTCCACTTTGCTTGTGTACTGCTGGTACTGTTGATTCCCATTTTATACTACTTATATCTGATTTGTATGTCGTTGATGTCTTCCATGCTATAAGTTTGTATTCGCTTTCATCTTCTATGCTTATTTTAGGACTTGAATCTGGTTTTACATATGTTCCACTATCTGTTAAAACATTTGTATCTAAGTTTCTAATTCGATAACTTTTTACGATTTTATATACGCCTGTTGATTCGTCTTCTGGTCTGCTTGGTGTACCATTTTGGCTTTCGTCACATGTGGACTGTGCATCATTATCATCATTCCATACAATACCTATACCAGCACCTACATTTTTTGTTGCCATGGCTGTATTTGTCTGTGCACCACTTACTGGTGAATATCCTAAAGCTGCTGTCTCTGCTGAACCATCAAGTTTTACACATGTAGGCCATACTTTATTTGTGTATCTTTTAAAATATGACATACCTGTTTCTGGACAGCCTAACCTTTTATGAAATGCTCCCCACTTGTATGATGTCATGCAATACCAACCGATTTGTTTTCCACTTCCAGCCAAAGCATTGTACCAGTAAAATGGTTCAAATACTAAATAAACTTCTCTATTATTCCATTGTTCGGCATAACTTTGTCCAAAGGCTCTGTTGATTAGGTTGTATGCTTTCTTTTGTCCTCCTGCTCCGGATGATAGCATGAAATCTTTTACTTCGTCACCTCGTCCTTCTCCACCTTCAGTATGGGGTGGACCCCAGTCACTACCAATATCCAAATTTGATGCTGTTACTCCATATCTACTTGTTAAGCTTATATTACTACTTGGTAGGCTATTTCCATTTTTGTCTGTTATCGGGCCAGATGATGTAGTGGCTGCTGTGGGGGTGACTTGGTTGTTGGATAAGTCTATACAATAGAAAATCCAACCCGTACGTGACGACATCGGACCCCCATCATAAACTCCAGTACCACCTCCTCCATCTTCTGCTCCCATATCTCCTCCATCTTCTGCTTGTACTTGAAGTGGTTGTGAAGTAAATATTGGTGTTATCATTGATATGGTGAGTATCAATGATAACAGAATTGTCAGCAACTTAGGTCTTGTCTTATGTTTAGTATGCTTATCAAGTTGCATATTGATTCCTCCTTTAAAAGCACAGAGGACAACTCACATATAATTGAGTTATCCTCTGATTACTTATTTTTCAATTGTCATTTACTTATAAATCATGGTTCCAACCTGTACCACTACCTGTAGATGTATCTGTGCCGCCAAAACCACCTAAGTCATTTAGGATGTCTTGTATTTCTTGGTCTGTGGGTGTACCATCACTTGATGGTTGGGTGGTTTGTTGACCATTGGATGCTGGTGGTGTTGTGCTGCTGCCTCCGCCAGTGAAACCACCGGAACCATTTCCACCGGTTGAGGGCTGAGGTGTAGTGGGGGCTGTATCTCCTAATAAACTGCCCGCTATGTATACTACTCCATCTCCCC
>CAJUJR010000108.1 GCA_910586605.1 uncultured Lachnospiraceae bacterium
GCTAAATTGTCCTGCAGGAAGGAATGTCTCTCTAAATTTTTGTCAGTTTGTAAATTTCAGGAACTTTCGCTTTTTACAGAAAATTAGAAATCCAGCCTTCTCATGCTGCACATAATGAACACGCTCCACAAGGGAAGATATTTTTTATTTCCTTAAATCTGGCTGCAATTGGCTGTGAATAGTAACAGTTCCTAAGTGTATCATGAAAAAATAAATGCTGTTGCCCTGTCATACCACACAGGATGGCATATTGTTAACACTGTAAAAGTATGATACACTATCTACTATAAAACATTGCCACTATTCACAGCTATTCTAGTGCTCCATCCAGTTAGAAATTAGAGTATGGGCTGCATGTTTTGTGTCAGTGCTAGGCAAAATTTCGACGGCGATGCGGGCATCGGCTAGAAATTTTAACGACGCAGTGGTGCGGAACAGGTGGTTCCATACTCTAATTTCTGGCCGGATGGAACACTAGGCATCATGTGTAAAATTAGCCATGAATAGTAACAAATTTCAAAGAAACGGAGGCTTCCTTCTATGGAACAGTCCATTACCGGCAAGGAACTCACCCTGGAAATACAACATCTTAAAAAAAGTTTCCGCCACGGAAAAAAGAAAGTATTACAAGATATCTGCTTAGAGGCCCAAAACGGGGAATGTATTGGGATTCTTGGGGCAAACGGCTGCGGCAAATCAACACTGCTTTCCATCCTTGCCGGAATCCAGCCTGCCAGCTCAGGCGCCGTCTTACTGAATGGCACTGACCTTTTTAAAAAGAACAAAAAAGAGTATATTTCCCTAATTGGCTATGTCCCACAGGAATGCCCCCTGATGGAAGAACTCAATGCATATGACAATTTAAAGCTTTGGTACTGCGACAGCCCGCTTTCTTTACCAGATGAATTGGAGCAAGGCTTTCTTGCTATGCTCGGAATCCCTGATTTTTTAAAAATCCCAGTTAAAAACATGTCTGGCGGTATGAAAAAAAGACTTAGCATCGGCTGTGCAGTTGCCGGCAATCCATGTATCCTCCTTTTAGATGAACCAGGCGCGGCGCTGGATTTAATCTGTAAAGAACGGATTGAAGTCTACCTGAAAAATTTTAAAAAGCAAGGAAATATCGTTTTAATTGCTACGCATGAAGAACGTGAAATCAGCATCTGTGACCGCCTATTCGTCCTGAAAAACGGTATTTTAGAAGCCTTCCAATACGATGGCAACATCCACCAGCTCGCCGGAAAACTGGCCGAATCCGAAAGGAGCCAATAAACATGAAAACCTGGAAACAATACGTTCTGCTAGAAACCAAACGCATGCTAAAAAGCCTTCCTGGCGTCTGCCTTGGAAGCCTTTTGCTGACTGCTTGCCTAATTGGCATATTTACTCTTTTCCAATTAAACAGCAGCCGCCGGGAATCCAAAAGCAGCCCTGTAGATATTGGTATTGTAGCAAAAAAAGACGAACCATTTATAGATTGGATGATTACTACAGCCGGAAAAATTGACAATGCAAAATACACCTGCCGTTTTCAGCGCCTGGAGGAAAAAGCTGCTGATGCAAGGCTAAAATCTGGCAAAATCGATATTGTATTCCTGATACCAGAAAATTATATTGCTTCTATTATAGATGGTGAAAATAAACATCTAACCATCCGTTTCGGAAGCAGCCAGTCCACCATTGTAAGTTTTCTGTTCCGGGAACTTTCCCATGCCGCCTCTGCTTTTATCCTCGATACAGAAGCAGGCATATATTCTATGCAGGAATATTATGAAAAACATCACCTGCCTGACAAGGCAGAAGATGAACTTGACCTGAACCTACAATATATTAAAGAAATTGTCTCCTTAGATAAAGGAATCCAGACAGAAGAAATTGCAGTAAAAGATGCAACGCCAATATTCCAGCAATATTTTATCTCCGCCTTTGTGCTTTTTCTTTTTTTCCGCGGCCTGGCCTGCGGAAAAATACTGGCTGTACAAAACAGAGCCTTCCAAGATAAACTTGCACAAAAAGGAATTGGATATCCCCAGCAGATTTTAGCAAGGGGCATTGCATTTTTTATTACGGCGCTTGCCAACTATCTGTTCCTGTTTATCCTTGCGGGAACTATAATGGCCGTATCCTCTCTTTCGTTTCCTAATACTATTTGTACGACAATCAGGGGTATATGGGAATTTGCTTTCCGCTGCATCCCAATTTTACTGCTAAGCACTTCCTTTATCCAGCTTGCGTATGAAATAACAGAAGATGCTTTGGGTGGTATCCTGTTCCTATTTTTCAGCATATTGGCAATGGGGCTTTGTTCCGGCTGTTTCTACCCTAAAAGTTACCTTCCACAAGCATTACAAGCCGCCGCTCCATACTTTCCAGTCTGGCAGGCATGCCGCTATGGGCTGTCCGCCCTGCAAGGTTCTTTTCATACGGCATCGTTCCTATACATGGCCGGCTGCTTCACACTTTGCTTTTTCCTTATGGCTTTACTCCGCCAATATTGCGCCCATATCCAAACCCATAGATAAAACTGAAAGCCTTTGGAGCTTTCTCATATAATTCTTCGTGAAAAATCATACAGAAATGAGGCTATATATGAAAAAATTGAAAACCTGTTTTATTATTTATAGCAAACGGCTATTTTTAAAACCGCTCTTTGTCTTTACGCTTCTGTTGCTGCCAGTTTCTGTCCTTTTCTTACAAAACTGCCAGGCAAAAACGGACGCAGTAATCCGGGTTGCTCTTTACGCACCAGAGAAAAACTCTGACGCCACAACGAAAAAACTTTTGCATGAAATGATATCCCTTTCCAATACAGCAGTAACTTTCTATAAATCGCCTGCCAAGAAAAAACTCTGTCAGGATGTTTCAGATGGAAAAGCAGCATGTGGCTATATTTTTCCAGAAAATTTAGAAAAAAACTTAAAAGAATACGCTGATAAAAAAGAGCCTTATATTGTAGCAGTCCGTGCAGAAGATGACATGCGCACGCGGATTGTAGACGAAATTGTATTAAGCAGGCTTTACCATCCTGTTTCTTTCCATATCCTGTCTTCCTTTATTGAAAAGAAAACAAAAAATACGCCAGATATGGAATTTCTCACTAAATCATTCCAAAAATACAGCAGTGACGAACTTCTCTTCCAGTTTGAATATGCAAATGGGGACAATAATACTTTTTTAAATGACGCACAGGCAAACTATATGCTGCTGCCTATACGCGGCGTTATTTCCGTTATGATTTTATTATCCTGCATGGCTGGCGGGCTTCTCTGGTATTCTGATGCAGACAACGCTCTCTTTTCTATGGACAGCCGGAAACGGCAGCTATGCAGCCTGTTCTCCCTGCTGCTGCCCGGGCTATATGCATCCCTTGCCGGCCTTTTTACCATGAAAATAGTTGGTATTTTAGAAAAGCCTGCTAACGAACTGCTGTCTATGTTTTTCTTTTTATCTGCCAGCCTGTCGCTTATCCATTTCCTGCACACTATACTGCCCAAAAAAGAGCTTTTCCTCGCCGCCATACCTGTTATGGTAATCGGTTCCCTATTGCTGTGCCCTATTTTTATCAGCCTACAGGCAATCGCTCCCGCCCTTTCATCTTTTAGCTGTATTTTTCCAACCACATGGTACCTAACTTCATTGCACGATACAAGAGACCTTCTCTACCTGTTCCTTTATTCCTGCATCCTTTTCGCCACTGCTTTTTGTTATAAGAAACTCTTCCGCCATTCCTGCTAAAACGTGTTTAAGTATTCAATCCGCAAAAGGCGAAGCCCTTTTGCGGGGGCAGTCGGGCCTGCCTGCGCCCTGTCACAGGAAGCAATTACCCTGCCAATATCATCAGGTAAAGCGATGCCCTTCCCCACCTCCAATAATGTTCCCACAATTATCCTGACCATATTATATAAAAAACCATTTCCCTGTACCCTAATCTGTATTTTCCCCTCTTCATCTGTTTCCAGGATCTCCAGGGAATAAATCGTGCGGACTGTCGACTGTACCTGCGCCCCTGCTGAACAAAAACCTGCAAAATCATGTTCGCCAAGAAATGCTTCCGCCGCTGCCCTCATCTTCCCCAAATCCAACCTCCCGTAATAAAAATACGCTGTATTCCGGTACTCTGGCAATGGGAATTTCCTGTTTACAATTGTATATTCATACGTCTTCCTGCAGTCACAATGCCTTGGATGAAATGTATCAGGAACCAGAAAAGATTCTTGTATTACAATATCATCAGGAAGCCGCTGGTTTAATGCATAAGAAAACTTTTCAGGCGGAATCCTGGACTCTGTATCAAATACAGCTACATTCCCCAATGCATGTACCCCTGCATCTGTCCGGCTTGCACCAACCACCTGGATGCTTTCCCCTGTCAGCCTGCTAATCGCCTCATTTAGCATCCCTTCTATTGTAACCGCAGAAGGCTGCACCTGCCATCCATGATAATTTGTCCCATCATACGACACTATCAACATCACACGTTTCATTCCTAATCCTCCAGATTCTTAAAGCATCGGCAGGTACGTCACAGAAGAATACAGAAGCACACAATAGGCAATACATATTAAATATGCTGCAAAATCCCTTCCCTGATACCTAAGCGGATGCATCTTCGTCCGACCGCTTCCCCCATGATAACATCTCGCATCCATTGCCAGCGCTAAATCATTTGCCCTGTGGACAGCCGAAACAAAAAGAGGCACCAAAATTGGCAGCATATTCTGAAGGCGCTGTATCATATTCCCAGATTCAAAATCCGCTCCCCTTGCCATCTGTGCTTTCATAATCCTGTCCGTCTCCTCTACCAGAATCGGGATAAAACGCAACGCAATAGACATCATCATCGCAATTTCATGCACTGGGACATGGAGATGGCGCAAAGGCGCCAAAAGTTTCTCTAAAGCATCCGTCAGTTGATTTGGCGTGGTTGTAAGCGTCATTAGAGAAGAGCCGAGAATCAGAAAAATCAAACGCAGTGACATAAAAACTGCCTTCCGAAGCCCTTCCCATGTAAGTTCTGCTGCTCCAAGCTGAAGAAAAGCAGTCCCTGGCGTCCAGAACAAATTCAACAAAGCTGTAAATACCAACATTAAAAAAACAGGCTTCAATCCTCTAACGATATAAGAAAACGGCACTTTTGACATAACCGTTACTGCATAAAAGCATCCAACCGCCACAGCATAGCCCCAAAAATTATTAAATAAAAACAAGGAAACAATATACACCAAGGTTCCAACCACCTTAACCCGCGGATCAAGCCGGTGAACCACAGAATCTGCTGCATAATATTGCCCAATTGTAATATTGCGGATCATATACTACCTCTTCTTATTAAACATTCATAATTTCTCCAGAAACATTGTATTTTGGAAATGGCACAAATTATTTCGCAACAGTTCCTTAGTCATGTCAACCATTTTAAAATCGCTGTAATACTTTCCTGTACCGTCAGGCAGTCATCTTGTACCGCCGCGCCCTGTTCTGCCAGAAAATGCATCAGGCTGGTTGCCTGCGGAACACCAAGGCCAATCTTCCTTAGCTCCTTTTCATAACGGAATACTTTCCGTGGCTCCCCATCCAAAACAATCTGCCCCTGATTCATTACAATCACACGGCCGGCATATTCCGCCACATCCTCCATACTGTGGGAAACAAGAAGCACCGTAATCTTTCTTTCACGATAAAGCTTTTTTAATAGTTCAAATATTTCTTTCCTGCCAGCCGGGTCAAGCCCTGCCATCGGTTCATCTAGCACAAGGATTTCCGGCTCCATCGCAAGCACTCCAGCAATCGCTACACGCCTCTTCTGCCCTCCTGACAATGCCAAAGGTGAAACATCAAAAAGCTCCTCCCCAATCCCAACATCTTTTAAAGCCCCAAACGTACTTAACTCAACTTTAAGCTGCTCCCATCCCATATTAGATGGGCCAAATGCAACATCTTTGACAACGGTTGACTCAAATAACTGATGCTCCGGATACTGGAATACAAGCCCCACCTTACTCCTTAACATCTTCATCGAAAAATCTTTGTCATAAATATTTTTCCCATGAAAAAATATTTCTCCGCTTTCAGCTTTTTCCAGCCCATTCAGAAGCTGAATCAATGTAGATTTCCCAGAACCAGTATGCCCTACAACTGCAACAAACTCATTTTGCCTGATCTCCAAGTTAATATCCCTTAACGCCAGCTTCTCTTCACTGCTGCCCTTCCCATAAGTATAACTTACATTCCGTAATATAACTGACATTGCCTCACCTCTTTTTTGCAAGTCCCAATAACTCCTTAGCCAGCCCTTCTATCGTAAAAACTCCCTGTGACAATGGAATCCCAGCCTTTTGAAGCCCCTGTGCAATCTGTGTAACTTGCGGCGCCTCAAGGCGGCATTCCCTTAACATGTCCACATTTTGGAATACCTCCCCTGGCGTCCCCGAATATGCAACCTTTCCCTGTTTCATAACATAAACATAATCCGCAAGTGTCACCTCTTCCATGTAGTGGGTAATCAAAATAACCGTAATATGTTCATCTTTATTCAGCCTTACAATCGTATCCAACACATCTTTACGCCCGACTGGATCTAACATTGCCGTAGCCTCATCCAATATAATACACTTTGGCCGCATCGCCAAAACGCCTGCAACCGCCACACGCTGCTTCTGCCCGCCTGATAAATGATTTGGTGAATGCCTTCGGTAAGAATACATTCCTGTCTCTTTCAAGCATTCCTCTACCCTCTTTAAAATCTTATCGGTTGGCACTCCCATATTTTCCGGCCCAAACCCAACATCTTCCTCCACAATATTTGCAATAATCTGGTTATCTGGATTTTGGAAAACCATCCCTGCCGTCTGCCGGACAGCCAGCATATTCCCTGAATCTGCCGTATCCATCCCATCAATATATAACGTTCCCTCAGTCGGAGTTAAAAGACCATTCAAATGCTTTGCAAAAGTGGATTTCCCTGAACCATTAGCGCCTAAAACCGCCACAAAACTACCTTCCTCAATCTGGACATCCATGCCATCTAAAGCACGGACAATCCCTGTCACATCACCACTCTCGTCACGCCGTGCATATTCATGCGCTAAGTTTTTTGTTTTGATTATCTTGTTCTTTATCCCCATTTTATTTCCCGCCAATTTTATTAATTCACTTTACTAAAACGAACTGCCATAAATCACGCCTCAACCGCGCAAACGGATATTTTTACATGCTAATATTATATACTTTTCATGCTAACCTTACAACACCAGAACATACTTTTATACTGACAAAAAAGTAACAAAAAGAATACAAGCCCTTAATTCCCTTTCCTTTCATGTGCTATATAATACATTATATGTTACTATTCACAGCCAATCGTAGCCGGACTTAAGGAAATAAAAAATATCTTC
>CAJUJR010000109.1 GCA_910586605.1 uncultured Lachnospiraceae bacterium
AGGGGGAAGATATTTTTTATTGAGATTTAGCTACGATTGGCTGTGAATAGTAACACTCTAATCTGTAATGGTAAAAATAAAATACTGTAATATCTTGTGAAAAAATGCTAAAGGGGGTATAATATAATAAATATCCGGAGCGAATTTATACCGGCAGGAAGGTGGAATTATTATGCAGAAAGTGATAACGATTGGGAGGCAGTATGGCAGCGGTGGACGTGAGATAGGAGAAAAGCTGGCAAAGAGGTATGACATCCCGTTTTATGACAATGAATTAATCACACGTGCGGCCAAAGAGAGCGGTTTTGCAGAGGAAACCTTTGAAAGAGCGGAGGATAAGGCAACAAACAGTTTATTGTATTCCCTCGCGATGGGGATTAATGTATATGGAAACCAGGATTTTGGTTTTTCCGGGCTGTCGCTTGATGACAGGATTTTTCTGGCGCAGTCAGATGTAATCCGGAAGGTTGCGGAAGAAGGGCCATGCGTTATTGTCGGCCGTTGTGCAGATTATGTTTTGAGGGAACGGAACAATGTGTTTAACATATTTGTCCGTGCTTCTATGGATTACCGGCTGGGGCGTGCAATACATAATTATGGCGTAAATGAAAAAAAGGCGGCGGAAATTATTTTAAAAAATGATAAACGCCGTGGCAATTATTACAGTTACCATGTAGGGGAGAAATGGACAAATCTGAACAATTATGATTTGGTAATCTGTAGTGATATAATGGGGATTGATCGTACAGTTGAGTGCATCTGCACGTACCTCGGAAAATAAGACAGGCAGGCAGGGGGTGCTGTTATGAATCAGGTTATGGATAAAATCAGAGAAGTTTTGCGTAGTAACCAGAATATTGTGCTGGTAAGCGGCAGTGAGGCAATGAGGGAAACAGGGCTGAATGGGATACGTGCGGAACATATTGCGTATGATATTGAGGAACAGTATGGGTATGACAGTGATGAGATTGTGTCATCTTTGTTTTTAACCCGTCAGGCAGATAAGTTTTATGATTTTTATAAAAACATTATTCTCAATAAAATAGACGTTGAACTTACTGAAGTGTTTAAGACAGCCGCAAGGATGGAACAGGAAGGAAGGCTGAGCGCAATCGTTACCAGAATGGTTTATGGTCTGTACCAAAGGGCAGGCTGTAAAAATGTTGTGGAATTGTATGGTTCTGCAGAAGAAAACCGATGTCCGGAATGTGGCAGGATTTATGGTTCCCGCTACATTAAAGAAGCGAAGGGGGTTCCGCTGTGTCAGGACTGCGGGGTGATTTTGCGCCCGGGCTTTTCCCTTTATGGTGAGATGATTGACAATGGCCGGCTTACAAAGGCATACAATGCAATTGAGTATGCAAATGTACTGCTGGTAGTGGGGACTTCCTTAAATTCCCAGACCTGGGCAAATATGCTGCGTTATTATGAAGGGGATAAGCTGATTTTAATAAATACTCAGGAAGCAAGCGGTGATGAAAGGGCGAACTACCGCGTATATGGAAACCTTTCAGAAATATTTGAATATATTACTGCATAAGTTACCAAAATAGTAACAATCTGCGAAATCGTTTTGGAGGAAAAAATGGGTAAAATCAGGACAAGATTTGCGCCAAGCCCTACAGGGAAAATGCATGTAGGGAATTTGAGGACGGCGCTGTATGAGTATCTAATTGCAAAACATGATAATGGGACATTTGTCCTAAGGATTGAAGATACAGACCAAGAGCGGTTTGTGCCAGAGGCGCTTGACATTATTTATAATACAATGAAGCTGACCGGACTAAACCATGATGAAGGGCCGGACAAAGATGGTGGGTATGGGCCTTATGTACAGAGTGAACGTATGAAAAGCGGGATGTATCTGGAACATGCAAAAGAGTTGGTAGAAAAAGGGGAAGCATATTACTGTTTCTGCACGAAAGAGCGTCTAGAAAATCTCCGGGCATCTAGTACTACTGGGGATGGCAAAGAAATTGCGAAATATGATAAGCATTGCCTTGGCCTTTCTAAAGAAGAGGCAGAAGCAAACCTAAAGGCAGGAGTCCCTTATGTAATCCGGCAGAATAACCCGGAAAGCGGCACTACAACGTTCCATGATGCAATTTATGGAGACATTACAGTTGAAAATGAAGAACTTGACGATATGGTCCTGATTAAGGCAGATGGTTATCCAACCTATAATTTTGCCAATGTTGTGGATGACCACTTGATGGGGATTACCCATGTGGTTCGTGGAAATGAATACCTGTCATCTGCCCCGAAGTATAACCGCCTTTATGAGGCGTTTGGCTGGGAGGTGCCGGAATATGTGCATTGCCCAATTATTACAGATGAAAACCATAAAAAACTTGCCAAAAGAAGCGGCCATGCGTCTGTGGAAGATTTGCTGGAGCAGGGATTTTTGCCTGAGACCATTGTCAATTTTGTGGCTTTGCTTGGATGGAGCCCAAGTGAGGACAGGGAGATTTATTCTTTAAAGGAATTAGAGGAAGTATTTGATTATCGCCATATTAGCAAATCACCTGCGGTTTTTGATATTACAAAGGCAAAATGGATGAATGGCGAATACATTAAGGCAATGGATATGGAAAGCTTTTTGGAATATGCTCTTCCAGTAATCCGTGAGGCAGTGACAAAGGACTATGATTTAGAAAAGATTGCGGAACTTGTAAAAACCAGGATTGAGGTGTTTCCTGATATTAAGGAAAAAATTGACTTTTTTGATGAGCTTCCAGAGTATGATATTGCAATGTATACCCATAAAAAAATGAAGACCAATAGTGAAAATTCATTGGAGGTATTAAAGGAAATGCTTCCGCTCCTGGAGGCGCAGGAAGATTATTCCATAGCAGGGATAGAAGCGCTTTGCAAGGAGTATATTGCAAAGAAAGAGTTGAAAAACGGAAGGGTACTTTGGCCGCTCCGTACGGCAGTTTCTGGCAAACAGATGACACCGGGGGGCGCATATGAGATAATGGAAATTTTAGGGAAAGAAGAATCCCTTGCGCGTATCCGGAAAGGAATTGAACTGCTGGAAAATGCCTGAAAAGGAGAAGTATTGTTGTGGCACAGATTTTAAATGACGCACAAAGCAAAGCGGTCTCTCACTTTGAGGGGCCTATGCTTGTCCTGGCGGGGCCAGGCAGCGGCAAAACACGCGTTATTACAGAGCGGATTCGTTACTTGGTGCAGGAAAAGGGTGTATATCCTGCCAGTATTCTTGTGATTACTTTTACCCGGGCGTCTGCAATGGAAATGAAGCAGCGGTACCAGGGTCTGTCATCCGGCCATTCGGGCGGAGTCCATTTTGGCACATTTCATGCCATATTTTTTATGATATTAAAACATGCCTATCATTTTACAGCAGATAATATTATCAGGGATGAAGTCCGTTATGAAATATTGAGGCGCATTATCAGCGAAACAGACTTAGAAATTCAGGATGAACGGGAGTTTTTAGGGGATTTGGAGGCGGAAATCAGCCGTGTGAAGGGAAGCAGGATTGAGCTTTCCAATTATTATTCCCCGCTTTGTGCTAATGAGGTGTTCCAGGAAATGTTTCGGAAGTACCAAAAGGCGCTGGAGCAGAAACGTTTGATAGATTTTGACGATATGCTGGTTTATTGCTATGAGCTTCTTTCTGAACGCCCAGATATCTGTAAAATCTGGCAGCAGCAGTTCCCATATATTTTGATTGATGAGTTTCAGGATATTTCCCGTGTTCAATATGACATTGTGCGGCTGCTTGGCGAGCCAAACCACAATATATTCGTTGTGGGGGACGACGACCAGTCTATTTATGGGTTCCGCGGCGCAAAGCCTGAGATGATGAAACAGTTTTTAAAAGATTATCCGGAAGCGGAGCAGTGCCTGCTTGGGGTAAATTATCGGTGTGCCTCACCAATTGTTGAGGCGGCTGGCAAGGTTATTGCCAAAAATAGGAACAGGATGCCTAAAAAAATTTCTGCAGCAAAGGGAAGAAAAACAGCCACCAATAGCAAATATAATTCTGAAGCGCTTGAAATCAGGGAATTTGCACAGCTTTCGGAGGAGAATGATACAATCCGTGAAAAGATAATGGAATACCGCAGCCGGGGGATTCCATACCAGGAGATGGCGGTTCTTTTTCGGACAAATACGCAGGCGCGTTCTTTAAGTTCAAAGCTGATGGAGTTCAATATTCCATTTATTATGAAAGAACGGCTGCCAAACCTTTATGAACATTGGATTGTACAGGATATATTGACATATGTGCGCATAGCACAGGGGAACAGGGAACGTGGGCAGGTGCTTCGGGTTATTAACCGCCCGAAGCGCTATGTCCATCGGAATGCATTTACAGAGCCTTATGTGGATTTTGAGGAACTGAAAAGTTTTTATGAAGATAAGGACTGGATGTTAGGCAGGCTGGAACAGCTTCAGTATGATTTGTCCATGCTTGCAAAAATGAAGCCGTATGCAGCAGTAAACTTTATACGGCGCGGTATTGGTTACGATGAATACATAAGGGAATATGCGGATTATCGTGGAATCCGGGCAGATGACATGATGGAAATTTTGGACGAGCTTTTGGAAGAGGCAAAGGGGCAGGATTCCTTTGACACGTGGTTTGATTATATGCAGGCTTATAAAGAAGAATTAAAAGAGCAGGCAAAAAAGAGTTATGGGCAGCAGGGAAAGGGAGAAAACGACTCCGTGATGCTGATGACGATGCATGGTGCAAAAGGGCTGGAGTTTGAGTGTGTTTTTATCCCGGATGCCAATGAAGGGATTACGCCGCATAGTAAATCTGTCCTGAATGCAGATATGGAGGAAGAACGCCGGATGTTTTATGTGGCAATGACAAGGGCAAAAGAGCATCTTCATATCTATTACCTGAAAGAGCGGTTTCATAAGGAAGTGGATGTTTCCAGGTTTGTCAGTGAAATAATGGAGAGGAAGGCAGAATAACAGAAGCTTTTTAGCGTTTTGTACATTTTTGCATTTATACAGGGAGGCAGCAATGTCTCCCTGTTAGGGTTCTTTTGTTACTTTTCGGTATTCTGCAGGGCTTTGGCTGACATATTTTTTAAATTTTGTATGGAAATAATCAACGTTCCGGTAACCAACTTTTTCGGAAATTTCATAGACTTTTAAATCTGTCTGCGCCAGCAGCTTTTTTGACTCGTTAATGCGGACCAGGTCGACAAACATATTAAAGCCCATGCCAACTTTTTTGTTAAAAATTTTGCCAAGGTAGGAACTGTTATAGCCAAAAAGAGGCGCAATTGTTTCCAGCTTAATATTGTCCATGTAATTATGTTTAATATAGTGGATAATATCATCCATTACACTACTGCTGGAAGGCTTTCGTTGTGGTATAGATGCGCCAGCCTTTCTTTAATGGAAAGATATAGGTCTGTCAAATAAAGCTTGATTTTCGGGATATCCTCTGCGGCATAGTAGAGGTTGTTTTCCAGTTCATTTAAAACTTCTGCCATTTGGTTGCGCTTAGCAGCCTGGATAATGCCTATTAGGCGTTCGCGGTAATCCTGTAATTTTTGGGCGGTTAATTCATATGTACCATGCTTTAAAAGGTCAGGAAGCTGGTCATAGCCAATGGTGTGCTGGCGGTGTTCGCAGAAAAAGCGGCGCTGTAGCAGGCGTAGGGCTTCCTGGTAGGAGATATGGATGTCATCTGGGGTATTTACTATGCACCCATAGGTAATAAATAGGGAATCCAGGGGGGAATTCGCCTGTGGTTTTTGTTCCTTTTCATAATGTGCAAGGAATTCCTGGAATTTATTTAATATAAAGTTTCCTTTTAAAAGGAGGATTTCATTATTCTCTTTTGAAATGCTCTCATAGGAACTGTTTTCTTCATTTGCCACTTTTAATAAATCGGAAAACCGGTAGCAAGCGGAGTCAGAATGGCGGCTGTATTTTTCATAGATTACAACCTGGTATTCCTCAGCATATAAGCCCATCTCAGTAAGTTCAGCTTGCCCAAGGCCAGAGTTGCCCTCTAAAATATCAAATAAAATACTGTCGCGTGCTTTTGCAAAGTAATGCGCCATCACCTCCTGGTGGCGCGTTTCTTTTTCAAGGTTTTTCCCGATTTTTTGTATGGTTTTTGCCAATTCCTCTTCATCTATCGGCTTTGTCAGATAATATTCCACATTGTAGCGGATTGCTTCCTGGGCATATTTAAAATCAGAAAAACCGCTTAATATAATAATTTTTCCCTGATACCCCTGTTTGCGGGCCTGTTCTGCAACTTCTAACCCAGAGAGTTTTGGAATCCTGATATCTAACATGACAACGTCCGGTTTTTTCTGCAAAATAAAATCGAGGGCGTCCTTGCCGTTTGAGGCTTCCCCAATGATTTCAAACCCAAATTCATTCCATTCAATAATACACTTCAGGCCCTGACGGATAATTAATTCGTCATCTACTATTAATACAGTATTCATAAGTTACCTCATTTGCAGTTTTGCCGTTTGCCGTTTCATCCGTTCTAAATGTTAACTATTTTTCATATTTTATTATAACGAAAAATGCTAATTTTCGCAATAATTGGATTGCAGCAGAAATGAGGGGTTATGAATCTTTTAACGTTCCTGTCAAACCTGATGATTCCTATCATTATTTTTTATATTATCGGCTATGGCATTATGACGAAAACAGATATCTTTGATGCCTTTGTGAAAGGCGCTGCTGATGGGATGCGTGTTGTATTTGAAATCCTTCCAACGTTAATTGGCCTGATGGTTGCTATTGGATTGATGCGGGAGTCAGGTTTTTTAACGATGCTTGCGGACTTTGTCGCACCATTTGTACAGTGCTTTGATTTTCCGGCACGCGTTGTTCCTCTGACATTGATTAAAATGGTTTCTTCTTCTGCCGCAACAGGGCTTTTGACGGATATATTCAAGGAGTTCGGGACAGATTCCAGGGAAGGGTATCTTGCTTCGCTGCTGATGTGTTGCTCAGAAACGATTTTTTACACGATATCTGTATATTTTCTTGCAACCAAAGATAAAAAACATAGTGCAGTGACTGGAGTGCGCTGGATGTTAGCAGGTGCATTGCTGTCCACTTTTATTGGGATTGTGGCAAGCGTTGCCCTGACAAATACAGCGGGGCTTTGAATAATAACGTTTGCAGGGGATTATATATAAAAGGATTATAAAAAATATTAAAAAATCTTGCAATATATAGGAAAATAAGGGAAAATATTAAGCAGAGAATTTTAAGCAGGAAAAGAGTTACTAGATGAAGGAGGAGATTAGGATGAGAAAACGTTACTATTCACAGCCAATCGTAGCCGGATCTCAATAAAAAATCTCTTCC
>CAJUJR010000110.1 GCA_910586605.1 uncultured Lachnospiraceae bacterium
AGATATTTTTTATTTCCTTAAGTCCGGCTACGATTGGCTGTGAATAGTAACATTGATTTTACAACTATCCCTATCTTACCGGAATTTTCTGGTCCATTTTCATAATATGGTTAATCAACCAATTTGCCAGGAAATCAATTAACACATCAATGTACACCTGCTGGTTTTCATCCATATCGTCCAGGTTAATACTATCCATTTTATCAATAAAAGACTGATGCAGATTCTTCTGGACTGCCAGCCCTTCATATTGGATATCCTGCATATATCGTTCTTCATCCTGAAAATGCTTTACTGTATAATCTTTCAGTTCTTCAATAACATCTACAATTGCATCATAACGGTCAGAAGCATATTCCTTCTGGTTTAATTCATTCAAATCCGCCAGGATTTCAAACAGGCGCATATGTTCCCTATCTATAAAATCCACCCCAGTGCAATATTTATCTGAGAAAGTAAGCAACACAGGATTATTATGTACCACTTGTATTTTCCCAATCAAGGTATCACTGGACAAAATATGACGGTACAGCCACAATGACAAATATTCCATCATATCATGCAAAACCCTGATTCCTTGGCTTATGTCCATTGCTTCCAAATCCATGCTGTTTACTTTTTCTGTAAATACTGCATGTTCTTTTTTCTGGCGCAATAGCTCTGGGTCATGGATTTTATTCATATACTCTTCTTCATGCGCAAAATGCGTGGAAGCATATTCCTTCAATGTATTAATAAGATTTTTTGCCGATCCTAAAACTTCCTCTGCACTTCTGCTTTCATCTGTAAGAATATCCGCAATTTCATTAATTGTTATAAATAACTGACGATGCTCTTCGTCAATTGTAGAAAGCCCTGTCAAGCAGTCATCTGTAAACTGATACATTTTAACTATCCCTTCCTTCTAATTTCTATGCAAAATCTCTGTGATATTATTACTAACAATGCCACAGCTTCCATTAAAAATATTATACCCTTTCTTCCAATATTCCACAAGAGCAACATTCTCATCATACAAGGCAACAGCATAGACATATTACTCCGGCGGTTAAATATCGACGTTTTTACTTGCTTAAAATTCATCGACATTTAACCGCCGGAGTAATAACATAATTTCCTCTTTTTTCCCATATCTTTAATAAAGCAGTGCCATTCATTTGGCATGTCCATTGATTAAAACTGGAGGAAAAACTATGTCTTTTAAAATGCCCCATCCTACACCTTCCAAACAAAAAAAGCATTCCTTTTTAACCGTTTTTTCTAAATTTGCGATTGGCTTATTTTTAATTGGTTTCCTTACTGGCTGCTTTGCAGCTAACCTATTGGAAGACAGCATCTACGCACCAGCGCTCGCGCTTTTCCAAAATACCACCAAGAATATCTCTACGCTTGCAATCAGCCGCAATGATGTTTTTCTATACAGCTTCAAAGAAAACATAAAATATTTCCTGCTTCTGGTTTTCTTTTCCCTGACGAATGCATGGAGGCTTTATTTTACTGGCTTTACGCTATATACGGGCTTTTCCCACGGCCTTTTATGTACTTTCTGTGTCCTTTTATACGGCCCTGGCGGCATAATCGGGTATTTTTGCTTTTTACTGCCCCAGGCTCTTGTACTTATTCCTGCATTTCTGCTATCTGCCAGGCATTTAGAAGAGTTACATTGCTGCTGGTTTGCTTCTGAAGACAAAGAACATTCTGTATATCAAAAAAGAAGGCAGCTCATTTTTTCCAAGCTGCCTCCCCTTCTTTTTTGTGTTATCTTGCTTCTTTGTAGTGCACTGTTAGAGGGATACCTCAATATTTTGCTGTTAAAATATTACAATAGTGCTTTGTATTAATATGATTTTCCATTATATTTTAACTTTACAGGCTCAATGACAAACAATGCACTCTGGGACATCTTTCCTGTATTCATAAACATCCTGCAGTATTTCCTCCACTTGCTTTTCGATGTTTTTACAATTGCTTTTGAAGTTACTCCTTTAAATGCCTCTGCCCCTACGGATTTTATCTTATCAGATTTCACCAAAATGCGGTTTAGCTTTGTACAGCCTGCAAAAGCCCTGGTTCCAATTGTCGTTACATTTTTTTCGATAATAACAAATTCCAGGTTCTTACAATCCTTAAAAGAATTCTTCCCAATCTTTTTTACATTGCTCCCAACTGTAACTTCTTTCAGTTTCTTCATTTTGGCAAATGCATTTTGGTATATTTCCGTTACCTTAAAGGAATAACCGTTTAATTTTACCTTCTTTGGAACTGCAACCTTCTTCGCATCTTTCTTCTTTGCGCTATATACTGCCACTGTCCCATTCTTCTTTGCCGACTTCTGTACAATATATTTCAGGGAACCCGAAGCAATTACTTTCCCCTTCTTCGGTACAGAAGATTTCTTTGGAACAGATGGTTTCTTTGTTGGCTTTGGCTTCGGTGTCACTACCGGCTGCTCTGTGCCTTCTGGTGGCGTAATTGTCATATCTGGCGTCTCCGTTGGTTCAACCGTCTCTTCTGGCGCTAGCGTTACGGTTGGCGCTTCTGTATTATCTGGCGCCTTAGTCGGCGTTTGAGTTGATTCCGGCGTTGGCGTCTGGGTTGGTTCAGGTGTTGCTGTTGGCCCTGGTGTTGGCGTAACTGATGGCCCAGGTACAAAAGGCCTATTCCCGCCTGGCTTGGAAGTTTGCTGCTCTTCCCTTTTTACAGTAATGCCTGGCTGAGAAATGCGGATTTCATTATTGTCTGCATCAACCAATGTCATTTCACAGACTGCCTTAAACTCACCGGATAAACCGCCAAGCTCTGCCTTTACCTTGTCAAATACAACATTTACTTTCTGCATTCCCGGGGTTAAAGTTTTCTTATCCTTCAGTTCAGCTATCAAATTCCCTTTTTCATCCTTCACCTTTGTGATAACTGTCACATCGCCAGCTGTTTCTTTGCTCCATGTTACATAAGATTCCGCCGTCCCGGACAACTGGTTGTTCTTATCTACAAAAAACTCACAATACATGTCAGCAGCTTCCATTGGGTTTACGCCCTTTTGGGCAAAGAAAGAAACATTTGCTTTGTTTCCATCTAACTTTAGCTTTTCCCCATCCACTTTTACCTCTGCCGTATCCTCAGAAACAGTAATCTTCATCTCTGCTTCATTATTCACTTCTACTTCAACAGAACTTCCCTGTACAGAAATCTCTTTCTTAATGCCCAGGGTATCCATTACCGTAATTTCTGATTCTGTATTTGATTTTTCAGATGTTAAAGAAACAGAGTCATTCCCTGTACCTTTCACACTTCTTACTTTAAGCTCTGCATCTTTATCAGAAGTCTCAACTTCTGTAAATAGATCTTCTGTTGCTATATAGTACTTTAAGTCTTCCTCTGTATCGCCCGCTTTTGCCTTTGGATCTTCTTCAATCTTATATTCCACCTGATCCTGCGGCAATATAAAGCTGCGGATTCCGCTAAACTCTTCTTCCCCGGCTGACATTGGCCTCTGCTCATATGCTCCCTTGATTTCAGAATAATCTCTTCCGCCGCCATTTTTCAGGCTTATGTTTTCACGGTTTACAGCAATTGCTACTGTATTGCTCTCATTAGAAGACTTCTTTAAGCTTTCCCCTGTAAAGTCAGCATCCTTTAACGCTTCGCGGATTGTGGAATATTTCACAAAGGATGCCTGGTTATACCTTCCATAGCTAATCCCAGAAAAATCTTTCTTTACTGTTAACGTACTAAAACTATTCGGGGAATTGCAGTCATATACTTCAAGAATATAATTCCCCTCATTATCCATATTTACAGATACAGGTACTACGGCATGGCCGCTGCAGCCAGAATATACGCACAGTACAATCGGGTCAGCTGTAGAATCTATACGCAGCCCCCCAGAACGTTCAAACTCTTCCACCTGCTTAATCAGCTTCCTGTACTTTCCATAATTCTCTGCTGTTTCTTTACTAATTTTATCTGCATACTGCGATACCTGGTAAATCTCAATAATTTTTGTTAAATCTGCATTTGGGTCTTTCGGCGCTAACACCTCATACAGGCTCTTAGCAGCAGCCGTATAATCTTTTACGTTAAACTGGTTTCCTTCATAAAATTCCGCAGAAGATGCTGCCATCCCAAAACAGCTTCCTTTCCAGCTTGAATCCCATGCATAATAATAAGAACCTCTGATAACGCTCTGGACTGCCGTCACATAACGCTGCCTTGGCACAAAATATTTCGAACCATATCCAAAAGAACTTCCTGTATTTGCAAAGGAATAATGGTCTTTTTGTTCTGTATAGAACTTATCTAGGCCTACTACCGGATAGCCATTCCACTTATCGCCTGCAGCGCTCCATGTTTTATTGGAAGCCCTGTAATAAACTGTTAAGCCGTTATCTGTCCCGCTAAAGCAGTCATTTGCCCAAGAATCTGGATAATTCCCATAGAAATAAACCTTTTGCAGCTTAGCACATCCTACAAAACATGCTGCTGGGACAGCAGTAACCCGTTTCGGAATATTAATTGTCCTCAATGTGCTGCAGCCATTAAAACAGCCGTCTCCAAGCGTCTGCACAGACTCTGGTAACATCATACTTTCCAATGCGCTGCACGAAGCAAATGCTTCCTTGCCAATTGATTTTAATCCTTCTCCCAGCAGGATATCTGTCATCCCGGTACAGCCTTTAAACACGCCTTCCCCAAATATCTGGCAGCCACGCATGTCAAGTTCATCCTTAAGCGCTGTATCACCCATAAAGGCTTCTTTTTCTATCCTTGCAACATTCTGCATACGAATTACTTCAAGGGCAGTACAATTTGCAAAAGCACGCTCCCCAACCCTTGTCAGCTTATTTTCAGTGAATACTACACGAAGCCGCTTCGCACCAAGAAACGCGTTATTTCCAATTTCTGCAGCATCGCCTGTTTCCACAAGCTTAATATCCTGCATATGGTCTACCCCGTCGGCTAAACTCCATGTAGGCAGCTCATCCTCCTTAAAATCAGGGACTTTCCCTTCCCCGGAAAAAGTAATCTGCCCAATGTCATCCCTGTAATCCCATTTCAAATCCCCAAATGTACCAGACGAAACATCTGTCTTGTCCGGATCCCATTCTTCCACTAAATATCCCTGTCTCCACTCATATTCCGTATGGCTTTCATGGCTTTTGTACACTTTTGTGCTTTCCCATCCATTCTCCCAGCCAGTAGACTCCTTTGTCTTAAATACCATCAGGCCAGTATTGTCATATGATCCACCCTTTACACTGTTTGATGACACAGAACTATTCAAGGCGTAACACACCTCTGTATAACCATTTGTATTCCCCACCGTACAATATCCATCTTCTGTTACAGTAGGGGCATTCCCATAAAACAGCAGCTTTGTAACAGAATCATTATGGTAAACTGCATTTATCTCTAAAGATTCTACAGCCTCTGGAAACCTTACCTCTGCCAAATGGGTACAATATGTAAAGGCATAGGAACCTACCGTCTTAACTGTATCTGGAATGGAAAACTTATCCCCCGCCATTCCAGAAGCATAGTAAATAATTTTGGATTTCTCTTTATTATACAGTACATTATTTTCTGCCATAATATTGGCATTGCTTTCAGAAACAGTAATCCCAGAAAGCTTTGGGCATCCTTTAAAAACATTTCCCAAAACATTCTTAACATTCCCTCCAAAAGAAACCCTTTCCAAGGAGGTACAATTTTCCAAAACAGAACCGCCAATTGTCTCAATGCTATTTGGGAATGCTAACTCCTTCAATTTGGAGCATCCGCCAAATGCACTTGACCCAATTGTGGTCATCTTATCCGGCAGCGTAAGCCCAGAAACCGCACTACAATTATAGAAGGCATAATCCCCTATAGAAAGAAGGTCACCACCCAGATTAATTTCACTTAATGAGCTACAACTATAAAATGCTTCATTACCAATTGTTTTTACCAGTCCCGGAATCTCAATGCTGCCTAAATATCCTGCTCCATTAAATGCATACTTTCCAATAGAACGCAACGAACCAGGCAAATCTGCACTTTGGATTCCAGTACTTTGGAACGCCCGATCCCCAATTACTTCAACAGGCGCTGGGATATTTACTATTGCATTGCCTTTACATGGATAACCAATTACCTTGTATAATGCAGAATTTTTCTTCTCCACTAATAAATCGTTTACCGATTCATAATTCTGGTTTCCCTGTTCTACGGTTATACTCTGAAGGATACCGCCCACAAAAGGGTTGATACCAATTGATGTAACAGACGCCGGTATTGTTACAGATGTAAGATTGCTGCCATTAAATGCACTGCTCCCAATACTTGTCAAGGATGTTTGCGGTAAAGCCAAATCTGCAAGAGATTCACAAGAACCAAAAGCTGAATTTCCTATTACTTCAACGCCTTCACTGATAACAGCTTTTTTTAGCTTCTTACAATTATAAAAAGTTGAACTTTTAATTTCTTTCACTGCACTTGGTACAACTATCTCACTTAAAGAGGAACAGTATTGGAAAGCTGAACCACCAATGGAATTTATTTTATCAGGAATGATAATATTATCCAAAGCTGTACAATAACCAAACGCCCAGGTTCCAATAGATTCTACTGTAGATGGCAGCATAACCTGTTTCAGGCTGACACATTCTTGAAATGCACTGTTTCCTACATTTTTCACTCCCTCTGGAATGTCTGCAGACATGGCAGTACTGCAGCCATAAAATGCATAAGAAGATACATTTGTAATACCGCTTCCAATAGAAATCGTCTGTATCTCTTCGATACTTTCTTTCCAAGGGGCATTTGTCCTATAACTGTTATAAGTATCTGTTGGGTTTTTCTTATAAGCCTCTGATGTATAAGCCGGCATATCCCCCGTCCCGGTCAGTTCCAGCTTATATACAGTTGAGCCTCCCAGCCAGCCTTCCTGTTTTGCCTCCGGCGTCAGCTTCCAGGTAATATTTTTGCTGTCCCCAATCGTGCCGCTTGTCGCCCCCGCGGCCTCACTGACACGAAATACCCCCAGCGCCCCTGCCAGGCATCCAATTGGCAATGGCAGCATCTGCAAGATTAGCGCAGCAGCCAAGACAATGGACATCGTTTTTTTCTTCATAATCCCGCCTCACTTTCTAAATTTTTTACGTCTTATACTCTTTTGTAATTATGGAATATTTTACCATACATCTGTATAGAAAGTCCACAAAATTTTCTACAATTTAACAGCTGCCATCTGTGAATAGTTACTATTCACAGCCAATCGTAGCGAAATGTAAATAGATAAAAAATATCTTC
>CAJUJR010000111.1 GCA_910586605.1 uncultured Lachnospiraceae bacterium
ATGGGTTTGATAGATTGCGTAAAATGGGGATTTTGGTAGGGAATGATAGTTTAATTTAAATTCTCCTTGCCAACGCTTCAATCAAAAAAAGCACTGGTACCTGGGATGTTGCATTAAACCCGCCATTTACCGTCTGTGCCTCCAGGCAATAGGAGATATTCCAGTCTGAAATTTTTGCTATTGTAGAATTAGGGGAATTAGTAATGCTTAATATTTTGCAGTTATGCGTCTGGAATTTCTGGACTGCTTCAATAACCCCTGTTGTTTCACCACTAACGGATAAGGCGATTACGGCAATTTTAGGATACGTCATCTCATTCAGAGGATAAAAAGCATCTTCTAACCCCACCGAAAATTTCCCAAAATTTGAAAGATACCTTGCCCCATATCTTGCCAATGCACCAGAAGAACCCAATCCGACAAACACTACCATTTCTGCATCCTGTATTAACTGTGCCCCTTCCCGGATTTTTTCCTCAAATGCACAAGTAGTAGTTCCCTGGAAATAATGCAGCAGTTGTTCCAAGTCAAAACCCAATGCGACATTACTACGTTCTGCCATATAACTGCTAAACCTTTCCTTAAAATCATTATAACTTAAACAGTCAATTTTATTGCAAAACCTCACTATCGTAGAAGTCGAAACATTAACCTCTGCTGCAAGTTCCCGTATTGTCATATATGGTATTTTTACCGCATTAGATATAAGGTATTTATATAACAAGATTTCTGTTTCATTCAATTTCTGGATTATATCATATCTAAATAATTCTTCACGCGCCATTTTATTTCCTTTTCATAACTGTTTTCAATAGGGGCAAAATGCCTTTTGCCTCACGCCTTAGTAATATTTAAAGAAATTATAGCCGCATGCTACAACGAAGTCAACCAAACCTTTTGACAAAACATCTGCTCTCTGTTAGAGTATATAAAAATACGGTTTGTTGATTTAATTTTGCAAGGCATAACAGCTATGCAATATTTTTGTGATGACAAATAGGATTCATCTATTAGGAACCAGGCTAGAATAAAAAATGCATGGTACACTGTTGCAAAGGAGGCTTAATATGGCTAACCAGCTAATTGAACAATTACAGAATGTAATGCCAGAGGGGATGCAGATACCAGAAGAAATAAAGCTGCTTTACAAATATATTGAAGACAATGGACTTTATAAAGACATTAATGGCTTCCGTTATGGATTTCTTTATCCTGAAGATGAGCTTAAAGAAAGCTGGAGTGAAACCGAAAGAGATGGCGGCACTGATATTACATTTTATCCAGGAGGCACAGAAAACCTAAAATACTGGTTTGACAAAGAGCATAATGAACTGGAACAGAGACTATGTGTCTTTGCCCAAACTGGTGGAGATGGTTCAGAAAGTGCATTTTGGCTTACAGAACAGGGAAAAATAAAAATTATCCATATGGGATCTGGTTCAGGTTCGCTGCTATCATGTGTTTTAGCGGATAACGCCGTGGATTTCCTAAGGTTACTCGCCATTGGTTACGATGAGATATGTTGGGATGAAGATTTTCCGTTCCCTCCCAATGAAAATCCAGATAGAGATATGACAATAAACCCAAATCTCAAATTCCAAAATTGGGTAAAACAGACATTTCATGTAGAAATACCAAAAACAGCATTAGAGATTATCAAGTATCCCGCGTGTATGGATGATGAAAGTTCAGAGGATGAATTTTTCAACTGGATTCAAAAATATATATAAACAAAACTGCCGTTACATACGTTGGTATAATAGCGTTATGGCATAATTAAGGAGGTTATTTATATGGCACAAGTACTTATTTTTCTGGCACCAGGATATGAAGAAGTGGAGATGCTAACCGTTGTTGATTTGTTACGCCGAAGCAGCATTGAAATTGACATGGTATCTGTTACAGATTCCCTAGAAGTCACCAGTTCGCACAATGTAACAATTAAAGCAGACGTATTATTAAAAGATGCTGATTTTAACAGCGCACAGATGATTGTACTTCCAGGCGGAATCCCTGGAACGCCAAACCTGTTAGCATGCAAACCACTGACAGACCAGATTAAAAAATATGCCAAAGAAGGGAAATGGCTGTCTGCAATTTGTGCAGCCCCAACTATTTATGGGGAACTGGGAGTATACCAAGGCTGCAAGGCAACCTGCTATCCTGATTTTGCAGAGAAGCTAAAGGATGCTGTATATGTAAAACAGCCTGTTGTAGTCGATGGCATATTTACCACTTCCCGCGGAGCTGGTACGACAATTGAATTTGCAGCAGCAATTATTGAACGTTTTAAAGATAAACAGACAGCAGATACTATCTTGCAAAAGATTATTTATAATGATACTTATGCATAAAGGACTTCTTATATGCCCTTTATAGCATATATTACTCCGGCTACGAAAAATCATTACGATATTTAATAGCTGGAGTAATTAAGATACAAATTTATGATTTTTGGGAAATTTCAGAAATATAACAATCTCACCATGCAAATATGAAAAGATTGTTATTTTCTGAAATGATTACTCTATGGCATTAGTTTTTCTTCTGGCATACCAAATGGATAATCCCTTCAAATGCTGCAAACAAAATTCCTGCTACTGCAAATATTATCCAGGTAGAACCCCATGCATTTGTCCTATAGCTTACTGCTACATAAACTGCTACGATAACACACCAGTAAATTACCGAAAAGTAACCCGTTGCTTTATTAAACTTCTTTTTATCCCTTGTATAGTCTCCCTCTTCTAATAACTTGTCATAACTCCCCTGAACCAAACCAAACCTCATAAAGCAATATACACCTGCGGATACTACTATTAACAATATACACACAGAAACTACTGCAAAAAATTCCTCATCCTTTTTGTTGGTAATAAAAAAAGGAGACATCACAAGTGGTATCACGCTGCTGATACACAATAAAATCCCAACCACTACACTTTTAGAGTACACAGGTGCATACTCTTCTTTTTTTGCAGAAATTATCCTATGCACATCTTCTGAAATCCTGACATTTTCTTTTTCCAAATATTCGTATTTACTTAATTTCATTCCATAGAAAGTCAGAATTCCAGCGCCTGCTGCCACAAATAGCAGCAATATGAATAGCCCGATACCGCAAGCTGCATTCTCAGTAAGGATTCCCTTATATTCTGATATTCCTGACAAAAACAATAGGCAAATAGGCGACCAAATGCACAAAACAACACCAAATGCCATTTTACCCGCAACTTCCCTGACTAGGTTTATATAAGAATCTGCTTCATGGGAAGATACCCTATGTTCTGCCTGCTGTGCTGCTTCCTCACTTTGTGAACCAACTTGCTGCAGCCTTTCTTCGTCTCCTTCCATTCTCTTTTCTGGCTCTGGTTCTGCAATATCCTCTTTTAATAGGTAATCTGTACTAACATTAAAAATATCACTCATTTTAATAATTTTATCTAATTCTGGAACAGATGTACCAGACTCCCACTTTGATACAGACTGCCTTGATATATCCAACTGCTCTGCTAACTGTTCCTGTGACCAACCGGTCTTCTTTCTTAAATAAATAATTTTTTCTGATAATTCCATTGTTCCTCCTCTCAGTACTTCCATCCATCTATTTTAATAATTTCAATTTCCATAGTTTGAAATAGGATGATGTACTTACAAAATCATTATGTCACTACAATAACGGCCGTGAATAGTAACTATTTATGTTTTACTACTCACGATTATAGCAAAAAATATGGTTGACAACCAGCAAGTGCGCTTGGAAATTTGTCAACCAGCAGTTGCAGGGTACTATTCACGGCCATTCCAGCCCCCTGCATAATCCCAAAGCATTACTGTTCTTGTCCCTTCTATGCGCCATGCATAAAACCAACCATCTATACCACCTCCGCTTCAAAATACAAAATTAACAGATTTTCTATCGAAATTGACAAAAAATCATCAGCTTATATATGTTATAATAAAATAATGCCAAAAAACAGAGAGGAACAATACTTATGAGAATTGCAGTCTGCGATGATTCTTTCAGGGACATATTGTATATGAGGGCTTTTATGAGCGGACATGATGTCAGTATGTATTCTGACGCCGCCAGTCTCCTTTCAGATCTTGAAAGCAAAAAAGCTTTGTATGATCTATATCTGCTTGATATTTATATAGATGATTCTATGAATGGTATTGAACTTGCAAAAAAGATACGTGCAGCAGATGACGAAGCTGCCATCTGCTTTATTTCAACCAGCGATGATTTTTACAGAGAGGCATACGACCTCTATGCAATCCAATACCTTGTTAAACCAGTACAGGAATCCGATCTAAAACAGCTTTTGGAAAAAATAGCCAAAAACCTTATCCGGAACAGGGAACAATGCCTGTGCTACAAATGGCGCGGCAAGACAGGCTCCATCCCCTATGGAAAAATTCTTTACATCAGCAGCAGGGAACATAACATATATATACATTGTAAAGACGGAACAGTACAGGAATGCAAGGGGAAATTAAATGAACTCGCCTCCCAGATATGCGGTGAAATATTTCTCCGATGCCATCAAAGCTTCCTAGCAAATTTATATCACGTAGATAATTTGAATGGACAGGAATTAACCATTTCAGGACAGAGAATCCCAATATCTAGGCGATATTACAATGACGTAAAAAGAAGATACCATGAAATACTTTTTGAGGAGGTAAATTGATGGACCTGAGCTTGCTTAAAGATTTATCAACTTTCTGGGGAATGTTTCATGTTATATTCCTTTTTATAATGCTGTTCCGCTCACGCTATACAAAAAGGAAAACACTGATATTAGCAGGGATTAGCATGGGCGCGCTAATGTTCCTCAACGGGGCAGGACTCGTCCTTTGGGGTTTTGATACAATGGGAAAGATATTTATCTTTACCTGCACCATCCCCAGCTTCCTCTTTTTTTACTTGCTTTCCGCAGATAAAAGATTCCGTTTCCTGCTTACATTCTGCCTGGCAGACACTTCCTGCCTGTGGATTATGGGAGTTACAAACCTGCTAGATTATTATTTGGGCGGAGGGCAAAATATACTGTTGTTTATTAGCAGGCTGATTGCTTTCCCACTTTTGGAATACTGTATCTACCGTTTTTTAAGGAAGCCCTACCTAGAACTACAAAATGCGGTAAAAAATGGATGGGGCATTTTTGCAGGTATGACAATGCTGTATTATATTCTTCTTACCGTAATGCTTTTTTACCCTGTAAACATTGTATACCGGCCACAAGATATATTACCTTGCATCCTGGTACTTTTGCTTATGTTTTTTAATTATGGCACAATATTTTCTGCCCTCTACAAACAGCTTTTATTATACAGAGAACAGCAAAATGAACGTATTCTCCAGGAACAGAAATACTCCCTGGAAGCACAACTCGAAAACCAACAGCGTATCCGGAAGATAAAGCATGATATGAAAGGATATACCATTACCCTTTCAGGACTGCTTTCTACTGGAAATACAGCAGAAGCATTAGAATATCTGGAACATGTAAAAACTGAAATGGATACCCTACCCCGCCAATTTTGTGCAAATCCATATATCAATGCAGTATTTGTCCAATATTACCAGAAATTACAGGAACTAGAGACAGAATGCAGGATGGAAATCCGAATTGGCGAGGAAGTACTTCCCTATATGGAGCTGTGCCAAATTCTTTCAAATGGACTGGAAAATGCTTGTAATGCCCTGAAAGAACTTGACGTAAAAGACAGGGAAGCTTCCGTTCAGATGAAATATAACAAGGATTATCTGATTATCCGAATCAAAAACCGCTGCCGCGGGGCGCTGCATGTAGAAAAAGGAGAAATCCCCCCTACAGATAAGAAAGGGAAGGATCATGGATTTGGGCTGATAACAATACAGGAGGCCGCAAGGCGGCTGGATGGAGATATGTTTTGTTATACCGAAAAAGGAAACTTCATACTAGATGTAATGCTACGGGCAGACTCCACGATACTCTAATTCTGCTGCCAGCCAGATAGAGTGCCAGAGTGTGTTTGAATAGAATTTTCAAGCACACTCTAAAGCTAATTTAAAAATTCCTTCTCATGCTGTTTGAAAAATTCATAATATGCCCTGATATTGGGTAGTTCTGTCCAAGAGCATACTGTCATCGGCTCTTCATCCAAATTATAGATTTTAGCATTTTGCATTGACAATAAAAAGGGAGAATGTGTCGCAATAATAAATTGGCAGCCAAAAAACCTGGCGGATTCTTCTATAAACTGTACCAACTCCTGCTGCCGTTCCGTAGAAAGGCTGTTTTCCGGCTCATCTAGCAAATACAGCCCATTCTCCTTTATTTTATTCGTAAAATACAAATATGCGCTTTCTCCATTAGAATGTTCCCGGATATTGTCTTTTAACTGTTTCTGTACGTACTTGGATTTTGAATGCTTCCGGACAAAATTAACTTTTACCAGTTCTTCATAATCATCCAGAGACTGCAAGCGGAAATCTGAAGATTTTGTCTTATAATAATCCTGGAACAAGGTTTCCCTTCTATTGTCAGTCCCTTCATTTAAACTGCGAATATTAAGCATAAAATCAAATACGTCATCACTCGTGATAATCCTGCTGTTTTCCGGCAATTCCCTTTCAGGCACATATTCACAAAAATCCGTAAAGCTTTCAAAAAAGTTTGTCCTGTTATAAAGCGTGTCCCTCTCTAACTGAAGCTTTTCAGCAATTACATTCAGCGCAGTTGTTTTCCCCGAACCATTGCCACCATATAAAACCGTAACCGGCTCGTCAAAATTTAAAACATGGATATCATGCTTTGTCAGAACCTGAAACGGATACACCGTAGTATAACAAGTTTCTTTAATTTCATGCAAAAACCGCTCCTCTGTCTTAACTGCTGGAAAAATAAATTGTGATAAATATATCATTTAACCCACTCACTCCCTGTACATTATTCAAAAAGTTTCAAAGCTACTTTAACATGGATTGTACAAATAAACAATAGCCGTTAGCGGCGGAAACAGAGCAACAGCATTTACTTTTTACGATTCATAGCCACTATTCACAGCCAATCGCAGCATAAAAGAAATAAATAGTTACTATTCACAGCCAATCGTAGCTAAATTTAAGGAAATAAAAAATATCTTC
>CAJUJR010000112.1 GCA_910586605.1 uncultured Lachnospiraceae bacterium
GATGAAAATTTATTCTACGTAAAATTCATCGACATTTAACCGCCGGAGTAATAAATATGGAAGTGCAGACAGGAAAACCATGAACACGGCAAATGTCATAGAGTCTGTGGATTCGGGCTTATGGAGAGCACGAAAAAGGGAGCGTTTCCCAATGGGGATGCTATGGATGATAAGATGCAGGCACGCATTCTTAAGTATGGACAATATTGTTCGGACGTGAAAAACCGGCAGTTTATAAAAACTACCGGTAAGGGAATATATATAACTTACACATTTTACTTTACAATTTCCAATGAATAAAATTTTATTTAGATACTTATTTTCAGTTTTTTCAAAAGTACCTTATTAATACTGCCACTCACTGTCAACCCCTCATCCTTTTGGAATTTTTTTATGGCTTTTTTTGTCTTTTTACCATAAACGCCATCTGCTTTCCCGCATTTATATCCCAACTTGTTAAGTTTCTTTTGTACTTTTTTAACTGTTGAAGCCCAGTAGTATTTAGAAACTTTTTTAGTTGTGTTTGTTTTCTTGGCAGAAGACGATGATGAAGAGGAAGCAGAAGAGGAGTAAGGGCATACACCATCTGGATGTAAATGCGCTGGATATCCGCCGCAATGATAATGATAATATCCTAGTCCACTCGCATTCTTATTGTCACGATGTCCGCCGCTTGAATCTGTCCTTCCTGAATGTGCAGACACATTATACGGCAACAATAAGCTGACGCACAGTACAACAGTTATAAGTTTCTTGATTTTGTTCATTGATAATTCCTCCCTATGTATATGATTGATAAAACATAAACTTATTGTATCATATAAGAGGAGATATGTGAATAATCAAATTTAAATTTATAGAAATGGTTATAAGAAATTATGTAGAATTTTCTAGCCCTTTCATTTTATGCTTTCTTTCCTAACACCCCTTGGTAGTTTTCCGTGCGCAAGTTGTTAAGGATTGTTGTTATTTTCCGGAAGAAATGTTATAATCTTTATGGTATGATGAATATGGCGTGTTTTGGATTAAGGAAGGTGCAGTATTTATGGAAAAAAAAACAATCTTAATGATAGATGATGTGAAGTTAAACCTTGCAACAGCAAGGGATGTTTTACAGCAGGATTATATTTTATGCGAGGCGTCATCTGCTATGGAGGGATTTGAAATCCTGGATAAGGTAATACCAGATTTAATTTTGCTTGATATTGTAATGCCAGAGATGGATGGATATGAAATGATTCGCAGGTTAAAGGCGAGCCGCAGGCTGAGGCGTATCCCTGTTATTTTCCTGACGGCGGAGACAGACCCGGCAAGCGAGATAAAGGGGTTTGATTTGGGGGCAGTTGATTTTATTGTTAAGCCTTTTATTGCGCAGGTGATGAAACGGCGGATTGAAACACAGTTGGAATTATCTGCATATCACCAGTCCTTGGAAAAGATTGTGGAAGAGAAGGTGGAAGAAAATGAAAGGCTGCAAAATATGCTGTCTGTGGGGTTTGCCGAGCTGGTGGAGTCTAGGGATGGCGTAACAGGCGGCCATATAAAAAATACCTCTATTTACTTTGAGGCCTTTGTCAGTGCGCTAAAGGAACTTCCTAAATACAAGGAAGAAGTGACGGATGAATTTATTAAGCTTGCAGTGCGTTCTTCTCCATTGCATGATATTGGGAAAATAGGTATTGACGATATTGTCCTAAGGAAAGAGACTTCCTTGGAAAAAGGGGAAATGGAATATATGAAAACACATTCTGAGCTGGGTGGTGCGACATTCCACAAAATCAGGAAAAATTTCCAGGACAATGAATTTTTGAAAATTGCAGAACATATGGCATTGTACCATCACGAGCGCTGGGACGGCAATGGCTATCCAATGGGTCTGAAGGGGATGGATATCCCATTGGAAGCAAGAATTATGAGTATCGTGGATGTGTATGATGCATTAACATCAAAACGCCCATACAAAGAGCCATTCAGCCATGAAAAGGCATATGCGATTATTAAGGAGGGCAGGGGGACACAGTTTGATCCCGATTTAGTTGATGAATTTATGAGGTTAGGCGATGTTATGAAGGATCGTCTGGAACATAAGGAAGAATTGCGTGAGGCGATGGCAAAGAATTAAAAAAAGGAGATATGCCATTTTTTACAGAAACTGCCAAGGGGTTTTATAAAGATTTTGCAAAGCAGTATCTGAAGGCCTTGCAGCTGAAAATTTATTCTACGTAAAATCCATTGATTTTTAGCTGCCGGAGTAATAGTTTTTTATGGGCAGCATTTGCCTTGGTTTTGAGGGAGTATGGGGATAAAGAGGAAAATCCGGAAAAGAGAGCTGCTGCTTTCATACATTTAAGACAAAAAAGGCCGTTTTACAACATTTTGGTATAGAAAGTAGGGAATGTTACCGATATATAGTATGTGAAGGAACAGAAGGTTGTTCTTGTATTGCAGTAAGAAAATAGTTAAAACGCACAAACACTGCATTATGCGTAAAAAGCGGCGTAGAAATGGAGGAAATTATGACAGTAGGAAGTATTGGTGAAAATGGAATACAGGCAGCAAGGCCGGCAACAAAACAGTCAGGTGATGCTTTGAGTAAGAGCCTGGAAAAGCAGATTGCGGAGAAGAAATCCCAGATGCAGGAACTTTCTGCAAACCAGGAGCTTAGCGTAGAAGAAAAGATGCAGAAACGCAAGGAACTTCAGCAACAGATTTTTGAACTGCAAAACCAGCTTAGGCAGCATGAGATTGAACTTCGGAAGGAAGCACAAGAGTCACAGAGCGCTGAGATGGAAGAAATGCTTGGAGGCAAAAGAGAGACAGAGGAAGCAGGTAGCGATGCAACAGCACAGAAACCAGCGGTGTCCCAGGAAGGAATGGAGGCAATGATATCGGCTGATTCTGCCCTTTCCCAGGCAAAAGTGCAAGGGAACGTTGGAAGAAAGCTGAAAGGGGAAGCAAAAAACCTCAAGTCAGAAGCAAAGCTGGATGGCAGCCGTGGCAGAAGTTCAGAAGGCAAATTATCTGCCGCTGCCGATATAGAGCAGAGGGCGGCTCAGGCAACCATATCCCAGGCAAAAGGCCTGAAGGAAGCTTCGGAAAGGCTTTCTGAAGCAACAGAATCTGACAGAGAGAACTCAGAAGAGGCAGTTTCAGGGGAAACAGGAGATATCCGTGTGCAATATGGGGACAGTGTTGTAATGGAAATTTCTGGTGAGGCTATGGCAGCATTGGCTGAGAGCCAAAAGGAAGAGGAATAATTTCTATTATATTAGTACATAGTGGCTTTTCAAGCGTATAGATAAAACGAACAGTAAGGCAGGTTATTTATTATGGATCTGGTAAAAAATATTATTTTAGATGTAGATGGCACGCTCTGGAATACGACAGAGGTGGTTGCAGCAGCCTGGAACCGGGCTATACGGGCAGATGGAAGGACAAAAATAACTGTAGACGGGGCAAGGCTCCGCACGCTTTTTGGAAAGCCGATGGATGTAATTGGAAAGGAACTTTTTACGGATGTCCCAGATGACATCAGGGAAGAACTTCTTGATTCCTGCTGTTATTATGAGCAGGAGGCGCTTAAACAGGAAGAAGCATCGCTTTTATATCCGAATGTCCCTGAAACAATACAACGCCTTGTAAAGGAACAGGATAGAAAGCTGTTTATTGTAAGCAACTGCCAGTGCGGATACATTGAGCTTTTTTTAGAGAAAAACCAACTGGCATCCTATATAACAGATTTTGAATGTTTTGGCAATACAGGTTTGCCAAAAGGCAAAAATATTTCCCTTCTGGCCGCCCGCAACAAGATTTTGGCATCAGAATGCATCTATGTGGGAGATACGGTTGGGGATTATGAGGCAGCAAAGGATGCAGGCATGCCGTTCCTCTTTGCTGCGTATGGTTTTGGGGCAGTGGAAGGAACCAGGCAGATTCGGGATTTTATAGAATTATTAGAGAAATAACTTGCCTTTCCTTAAAAAAAATGTTACCCTCAGTTAAAAGGGCATAGGTATATCTTATCAGGCAGCGGATGCCTGATAAAGCTATGTTCCGGTTAGCTGGGGGTATCTTTGCTTAGATGAAATTAGCATGTAGGCTGTTCTAAAACACATAAGCAAAATATGGGCAGCTATTTTTGCAGCGTCTGGCAGATTTTGCACACGATGTTGAGAATAGCCATGGATAGTAACAAGTAGGATTACTCTGGCGGTTAAATATTGATGAAGTAGCCGGTTTTATTTCGTAGTGATGCCGTGGGAAGCGGCATGGCGGTAGTATGGGAGAATCTTAGAAATGAGGTGGATTATGAGAAAAACAAAAATTATCTGTACATTAGGGCCATCTACAGAAGATGACGCAGTATTAGAGGCTATGGTCCAGGAGGGGATGAATGTTGCAAGGCTGAATTTTTCGCATGGAACACATGAAGGGCATGAAAAGAACATAAAAAGAATACGGGCGCTGTCACAAAAGCATGATACGCCGATCGCTGTTTTATTGGATACAAAAGGGCCGGAAATCCGTACTGGAAAATTAAAGGAAGATAAAATTTTTCTGGAAAAAGGGCAGGTTTTTACCTTATTTGCAGATGAGAGGAAGGGTGATACAGAGGGAGTATCTATTTCTTTTCCTGATTTATACAAGGATGTATTTGAAGGGGCGGAAATTTTGCTGGATGATGGGCTGATTTCTTTAAAAGTTACGGCCGTTAAGGACAGGGATATTGTTTGTAAGGTAGGCAATGAGGGATGGCTTTCAGAACATAAAGGGATTAATGTGCCAAACATCCATTTGAATATGCAATATATGAGTGAACGGGATAAAAAGGATATTTTATTTGGAATTGCCCAGGATGTTGATTTTATTGCGGCTTCTTTTGTAAGGACAAGTGAAGACGTGAAAGAGCTGAGGCAGTTCTTAAATGAGAATGGCGGCCGGCTGATCCATATTATGTCTAAAATTGAAAATAAAGAGGGAATCCAAAATATTGATGCAATTATTGAAGAATCCGATGCAATCATGGTTGCGCGCGGCGATATGGGAGTGGAGCTTCCTCCTGAGGAGCTTCCAGCTATCCAGAAAATGATTATCCGTAAGGTTTATGAGGCAGGGAAGCAAGTTGTAACAGCAACGCAGATGCTGGATTCTATGATGAAGAACCCACGGCCGACAAGGGCAGAGGTTTCTGATGTGGCAAATGCTATATATGATGGAACAAGTGCAATTATGCTTTCCGGTGAGACGGCTGCCGGGAAATATCCATTAGAATCCCTGCGTATGATGGTGCGGATTGCACAGGAAGCAGAGGCGGCAATTGATTATAAATATCTTTTTGAGCATCATATGCATAAGACAACAGGTGATGTTACAGCGGCAATCTGCCATGCAACCTGTACAACATCTTATGATTTAAAGGCAAAAGCAATTGTTGTTGTTACAAAATCAGGAAAATCGGCAAGGATGATATCAAGATACCGTCCGGATTGTATGGTAATCAGTGGTACAACAGAAGAAAGGGTATACCGTCAGTTAAGTATGTCCTGGGGCGTGATACCGATTCTGGTAGAGGAAAAAAGTGATATTTTTGAACTGTTTACCCATGCAAATGATGTGGCAAAGGAAAAGGGATTGATTGAAAAGGGAGACCTTGTTGTTTTGACTTCCGGCGTACCGCTTGGGATTTCTGGCACGACAAATATGCTGAAAGTGGAAATTGTAGATGAGAACAGATAACCATGACGGAACTCGAAAAATACTATAATAAATTTAATGAAGACAAACGGCTGACACGCAGGCATGGAAATGTGGAATTTATCACTTCAATGAAATATATCCAAAAGTACCTGGAAAAAATCCCGGATGCCAAAATCCTGGATGTCGGAGCGGGGACAGGGCGTTATAGCATTGCGCTTGCGGAAGAGGGCTATGATGTGACGGCAGTGGAACTTGTAAAGTATAACCTAGGGATTTTAAAATCAAAAAGAAGCAGCGTCAAGGCATTTCAGGGAAATGCCTTGAAACTGTCCCGGTTTGGGGAAAATATTTTTGATATGACGCTGCTTTTTGGCCCAATGTACCATTTGTACTGTCTGGAGGATAAAGTAACCGCATTGCGGGAGGCAGTACGTGTTACAAAAGAAGGCGGGACTATCTTAGTGGCGTATTGTATGAATGAGTACTGTGTGATTACACATGCTTTTAAAGAAAATTGTGCAAAGAAATGTAGGCAGAATGGGAAATTGACCGAAGATTTCCATAGTGTGTCCGAAGAAAAAGATCTGTATGATTATGTGCGGATTGAGGATATTGATATGGTAAACCAGGCGGCGGGCGGCGTGGAACGTCTGCAGATTATTGCGGCGGATGGGGCAGCGGATTATCTGCGTCCGGTTTTAAATGCTATGGATGAAGAGACATACCAGCTTTTTATCCAGTACCATCTGGCAACATGCGAAAGGCAGGATTTAATTGGCGCCAGCGCACATACCGTTGATATCCTGCGTAAAATCCCCAAGGTATAGAACAGCCTATACGCCAATTTCAGAAAATAGTCTGCCTCTTACGTGCAAGCACGGCGTGTCCGCCTATTTTCTGAAATTGGCGTTACTATTCACAGCCAATCGTAGCCAAATCTCAATAAAAAATATCTTCCCTCTA
>CAJUJR010000113.1 GCA_910586605.1 uncultured Lachnospiraceae bacterium
GAAGATATTTTTTATTTCCTTAAGTCCGGCTACGATTGGCTGTGAATAGTAACGTGCAACTGCAACAATTAGCCTTTTTTAGAATTGGCTGTGAATAGCAACAAAAAATGCTGTTACCCTGGGCAACAGGGAAAAAGTAAGTTGCCATGTCTGAAAAAGTATGTTAATATTTAGGTTGCAGTGTTTGAGTGCGCTGCCGCAGAGTGAAGCAAAAGGCTCACGAAGGGGGATACCACCGCGGGTATCTTCTTTTGTGAGCTTTTATTATGTTTCTAGGGCGTGTTTGAAAATTGCTTTGTTTCCTTACTTTAAACACGCTCTGGCAATTGCGCTGTAACGTAGTAGTTCACCAGAAAAAAGTTAGGATTAAGGAGATGAGGTGGCAAGATGGAGATTATGTTAAATGGAGAAAAGGTAACTTGTGAGGAAGGGGTTTCATTGGAAAATTTATTGTTGCAGATGCAGTATGACAAACGACAGGTCGCTACAGAAGTAAACGGTGATATTATTCCCAAGGCTGAATATGGGGAATATATAGTGAAACCAGGGGATGAAATCGAAGTTGTAACATTTATGGGTGGCGGGTGCTGCTAAAAAAATGGAGGAAATGTAAAATGAGCAATATGAATAAGCAGGAAGATAAGCTGGTGATTGGGGGGCATTCTTTTGATTCCCGATTTATATTAGGTTCTGGGAAATACTCCTTGGATTTAATCCAGGCGGCAGTAGAACATGCAGGCGCACAGATTATTACGCTTGCGCTCCGCCGTGCAAATCAGGGGGGCATGGCCAATATTTTGGATTATATACCAGAAGGGGTAACACTTCTGCCAAATACGTCAGGTGCACGGAATGCAAAAGAGGCTGTGCGTATTGCAAAGCTGTCACGCGAGGTTGGCTGTGGCAATTTTGTAAAAATTGAAATTATGAGAGACAGCAAATATTTGCTCCCGGATAATAGTGAAACGGTCAAGGCGACAGAAATCCTTGCAAAAGAAGGATTCGTTGTCATGCCATATATGTATCCTGATTTAAATGTGGCAAGGGATTTACAGAACGCAGGGGCAGCGGCTGTTATGCCTTTAGCGGCGCCGATTGGCTCTAACAAAGGTTTGTGCACAAAGGAGTTTATCCAGATTCTGATTGATGAGATTGATTTGCCAATTATTGTAGATGCAGGCATTGGGACGCCTTCACAGGCATGTGAGGCAATGGAAATGGGGGCTGCCGCGATTATGGCAAATACGGCGATTGCAACGGCGGGCGATATCGTCCAAATGGCTGAGGCATTTAAGCTGGCAGTAAAAGCAGGCAGGCAGGCTTATTTATCAGGGCTTGGCCGGGTAATGGAAAAAGGAGCAAGCGCGTCCTCGCCATTAACAGGGTTTATATCCCAGTAAAATCAGAGGAAAGGAAAATGGATAGAAATGAATGGTACGATAAAGGAAGATTTTCCAGAAAACCGAATTGACCATATGCAATATCTTCCGGGGATGGAGGTTTTGGAGTCTGAAATCCAGCAAAAGGTAATAGAACGGATGGAGGCATATGACTATGGCAAATATACAGAAAAAGAAGTGAAAGAAGCGTTAAGGCATGAGGTTTGTACACCGGAAGATTTTGAAGCGCTTCTGTCCCCGGCAGCGCTGCCGTTTTTAGAAGAAATTGCGCAGAAGGCACAAAGTGAAACCAGGAAACATTTTGGCAATTCAATTTATATGTTTACGCCTCTTTACATTGCAAATTATTGTGAAAATTATTGTATTTATTGTGGGTTTAACTGCCACAATAAAATCCGGCGTGCAAAGCTTGAGGAGAAGCAGATTGAAAAGGAAATGCAGGCAATTGCCAAAACCGGCCTGCAGGAAATATTGATTCTGACTGGGGAAAGCAGGAAGATGTCCGATGTAAAATATATTGGCAGGGCATGTGAAATTGCCCGTAAATATTTTAAAGTAATCGGGCTAGAGGTATATCCGATGAATACAGAGGAATATACATACCTCCATGAATGTGGCGCGGATTATGTTACGGTATTCCAGGAAACTTATAATTCAGAGAAATATGAAACATTGCACCGCGCAGGGCATAAGCGCATTTTCCCATACCGCATCAATTCCCAGGAAAGGGCTATCAAAGGAGGGATGCGCGGCGTTGGCTTTGCAGCCCTTTTAGGGTTGGATGATTTTCGTAAGGATGCGCTTGCTACGGGATATCATGCATATTTACTACAAAGAAAATACCCTCATGCAGAAATTGCTTTTTCCTGTCCAAGGCTCCGCCCGATTATTAATAATGAAAAAATCAATCCAAAAGACGTCCATGAGGCGCAGCTTGTACAGGTGATTTCTGCATACCGTATTTTTATGCCATTTGCAAGTATAACAATTTCTACTAGGGAATGTGAACGTGTGCGGAATAATGTTATTAAAATTGCTGCAACAAAGATTTCTGCAGGGGTGTCTGTTGGGATTGGGGAACATATTGAGGAAAATGAAAATGTTGGCGACGCCCAGTTTGAGATTTCTGATGGAAGGGATGTTAAGGAAGTTTATCAGGCAATCCAGAAAGAAGGGTTACAGCCTGTGATGAGTGATTATATTTATGTGTAAATTAATAGCAGTTACGAATAGGAAGCTTTGCAGGGGGGATTTTCTGGGGCAGATAAAAATACTTGCAGAGGCTGGGGTGGATAGCATTGTCCTCCGGGAAAAAGAGTTAGGGGAAGAGGAATATGAATCTCTTGCAATTAAGGTTTTGGACATTTGCAGGGAATATAAGACAGAATGCCTTCTTCACCAGAATATTGGAATAGCAAGGAAATTAGGGCAGGCAGGAATTCACCTGTCCCTTCCTGCTGCGCAAAAAAATAAGGATATTTTAAGGGACTTTAAAGTGGTGGGGATATCAACGCATTCCCTGGAACAGGTACAGGAAGCGGAGAAATGTAATGCGTCATATGTCTTTTTTGGACATGTGTTCCCAACGGATTGTAAAAAGGGAGTTCCGCCCCGTGGCCTGCATTTTTTGGAGAAAATATGCCATAATGCATCTGTGCCTGTCTATGCGATTGGCGGGATTACGCCGCAAAATGCAGCGCAGGCGGTTAAGGCTGGAGCCGCCGGGGTATGTGTCATGTCCTGGGGGATGCAGGAAGACAGAAGCCAGATTCAGTCATTTGTTGCGGCCTGCCATAGGATGTGATAAACTATTGTTACTATTTACGGTCGATTTCCAAAAAAGAATGGCCATGAATACTAACAAACGGTTATTACTCTGGTGGTTAAATATTGATGGATTTCACTATAGAATAAATTTTCAGTTGCAAGGCGGAAGAATGAGTTGTGGCGAGTGCTATAACGATTGATAACAACGCAGCAGATGTAAATTTAGACAAGTAAAAATGTCGGTATTTAACCGACAGAGTAATGTAAGAACTGAATATTACATAAAGGAGTATGGATATGGTTATAGATTTGGCAGAAAGCAGGGCGAAGATTGATGAAATAGATAAGGAAATTGTGCGTCTTTTCCAGGAGAGGATGGGAGTTGCAACAGATGTGGCAGCGTTTAAAAGAAGTACAGGGAAAAAAGTGTTTGACCCTAAAAGGGAAGAGGAAAAGATTGCTGCCCTTTGTGCCCTGGCAGAAGATGAGTTTAATAAGACAGGGATTGAAGATTTGTTTCGTCAGATTATGTCAATCAGCAGGAAATACCAGTATAAGATTCTGGGGCCGGCTGTAAATGAAATCCCTTTCCGTGAGGTGGGGGCATTGGATGTAGATGAGGATACAAGGATTGTCTGTTTTGGGGAACATGGGGCATTTACAGAACAGGCAATGGAAGAGGTTTTTGGGAAAAATATTACGGCGTTTAATAAAGAATCTTTCCGTGAGGTAATGGAAACTGTGGCGGATGGTGAGGCAAAATTTGGGGTACTGCCAATTGAAAATACATCTACTGGTGGGATTACGGATATTTATGATTTATTGGTTGATTATGATGTGACAATTGTCGCGGAGCATGTTGTGAAGGTTGAACAGGCTCTGCTGGGGCTTCCAGGCGCAAAATTAGAAGATATAAAAATGGTGTATTCCCATCCGCAGGGGCTAATGCAGTGCGCAGGGTTTTTAGAGAGCCATCCAAAAATCTTGACAAAGAGTTATTCAAGTACGGCTGGCGCTGCAAAAAAGGTTGCCAAAGAGCAGGATATCACACAGGCGGCGATTGCAAGCACGCGTGCCGCGGATGCATTTGGCCTGGAGACCATCCAGCCTTCCATTAATTCTGAAAGCCAAAATTATACAAGGTTTATTATTATATCTAACCAGAAAATATTTTTATCAGATGCAAATAAACTGAGCCTTTGTTTTGAGGTAAAGCATCAGGCAGGGGCTTTGTATAACATGCTGGCTAATTTTTATTATAATGATTTGAATCTGACAAAGATTGAGTCCCGCCCAATTGAAAACCGAAATTGGGAGTACCGTTTTTTTGTAGATGTAGAGGGGAATATTAATTCGCCAGGCGTAGGGAATGCACTTGCAAGCTTGAAGGAGATAGCAAGCAAGCTAACTGTGCTGGGGAATATAGCAAAACGTTAATATGTGGAAGTTGTTTCTGGATAGTATCTAAGGAACTGTTAAAAAATTACTTGTGACAAGAACGCCGTATAAATGTTCAGCTACAAAGAAGAAAATCGCAGGCATAGTGGGCTATGTCAAGATTTTCTGATGTCGTAGATGGACATTTAGGCAAGTGATTGTCATGAGTAATTTATTAACAGTTCCTAAGTATAAGGTTAGGATAGGAAAATATGAAAAAAGGACAGATTTATGAAGGTTTTATTGAGGAGGTAGATTTTCCAAATAAGGCTTTGGTGATTACGGAAGAAGAGGGGGCAGACGGGGAAAAGAGGAAGGTTCCAACAATTGTAAAGGATGGGATTGCAGGGCAAAAGGTATCTTTTTCTGTCAATAAAGTCCGTAAGGACAAGTGCCAGGGGCGTATCCGGGAAGTATTGGAAAAGTCCCCGCTTGAAACAGAGAAGCCTATTTGCCCACAGTTTGGGATGTGTGGTGGCTGCAGTTATCAGACACTCCCTTACGAAGAACAGCTTAAATTAAAAAAAGCACAGGTGCTGAAATTGATAGATTCTGTATACCGCCCCTCCAGAGAAGGGGAAAGATATATTTATGATGGGATTTTGCCTGCCCCAGAGGTTACAGGATACCGTAATAAGATGGAATTTTCTTTTGGGGATGAGGTAAAGGATGGACCCCTGACATTGGGGCTTCATAAAAAAGGAAGTTTTCATGATATTCTTGATGCTGGCTGCTGTAAAATAGTCCATAAAGATTTTACAGAGGTACTTTCCTGTGTCCGCGATTATTGCAGGGAAGAAAATATTCCATATTATAAAAAGAATACACACCAAGGGGTGCTGCGCCATCTTCTAGTGCGGCGTGCCGCTTATACAGGTGAAATGCTTGCTGCGCTTGTTGTATCTTCACAGCAGATGCTTGATTGGAGCCTTTTGGCTGAGCGCCTAAAAGGGCTTTCCCTGGAGGGGGAGTTGTGTGGCTTTTTATTAATTATAAATGATAGCCTGGGTGATGTGGTGCAAAGTGATAAGACGGAAATCCTCTATGGGAGAGATTATATTATAGAAGAGGTTCTTGGGCTGCGGTTTAAAATCTCCCCTTTTTCCTTTTTCCAGACAAATACAAAAGGGGCAGAGGTTTTGTACCAGCGTGCACGGGAATATGTCCTAGGAAGCTTTGCAGAATCAGAGACTCTAAAAGACCAGGTGGTTTTTGACTTGTACTGTGGAACAGGTACGATTTCCCAGATTATTGCCCCTGTGGCAAAAAAAGTGATTGGCGTGGAGATTGTTGCAGAAGCAGTGGAAGCAGCAAAGGAAAATGCCAAGGCAAATGGATTGGAGAATTGTGAATTTATTGCAGGAGATGTCCTGAAAGTAATCGACGATATCCTAGAAAAACCAGATTTTATCATATTGGACCCTCCTCGTGATGGAATCCACCCAAAAGCGCTTCGGAAAATTATTGATTATGGGGTGGAAAATATTGTGTATATTTCCTGTAAACCGACAAGCTTGGTGAGGGATTTGGAGGTGTTCCAGGAACGTGGGTATGAACTGGTGAGGTTGAGTAATGTGGATGTCTTTCCTGGGACTGTGCACACAGAATGTGTCGTGCTGATACAAAGGAAACATATCTAGAAATCCTTTATTTTAGGCAGTTTTACAGGCATTTTGTGTTTGTGGAATATGGAGAGGGGAATCGGAATAAGAGGATGGAGAAGTATTTTGAGGTTTCGGCGGTGGTTGATGTGGGGTGTGGGGATACAAAAGAATCTGTTTAATGAATTATTTGGGATGGAATTTCAGTTGTTCGGAATTTCCGAACAACTGAAAAAGAGAGAAATGCTAGTGAATGTGGTATTATGGTATTTTACGATTTTGCTGAGGCTAGCAAAATCGTAAAAACATAAGAAATGGGCAAAATTGTAAGTGATTATGAGTTGATTTTAGAAATCTAAGTCAGTAGAAGGTAATTCCAGTACATGTGTGTGTTTAAATTTGTCATATATTGCAGATTATGT
>CAJUJR010000114.1 GCA_910586605.1 uncultured Lachnospiraceae bacterium
GCCGCACATGATAGAAAACATACAGGGGGAAGATATTTTTTATTGAGATTTAGCTGCGATTGGCTGTGAATAGCAACAATAATCTACGCTATTCACATCTATTCAGCATCATGCCATTGACCAATGCCAACTTGGATGTTATAATCATAATCAATTATTTTGTTTTATTATGGGCTGCTGTTATAGTTGCCTGCCAGTTTAAAATATTAGAAAATGTTTTCAGGAACACTACAGGGCATCGCCGGAAAACACCTCCAGCATGTCCTGAGAAAAATATATAAAGAGAGGATATAATCATGGGATTATTACAGGATTGGAGAGAATATGCATATGGAGTAGAAATTGATTCTCCTGCTGGAAAGGCAATCTGGGATAAATATTTCAAAGAAGAAAAAGCAATCTATGAAGAGCTGTTAGCTAACCCTTCAGACATTGTTACTGGTACTGTCCGGGAACTTTCTGAAAGATATAATATGGAACTTCGGTATATGGTAGGTTTTCTGGATGGAATCAATGAAAGCCTGAAAGAGGAGAACCCTATTGAGGAAATGACAGAAGACACGATGATTTCCCTAGACATTGATTTAGAGAAGCTGTACTATAATATGGTAGAAGCAAAAGCGGACTGGCTTTATGAACTGCCTGCATGGGACAGCCTGCTTTCAGAAGAGAGGCGAAAAGAATTATACCGTGAACAAAAAAAATCCGGCACTATTGTTAAAGGGAAAAAGATTGGACGGAATGATCCATGTCCATGTGGAAGCGGAAAAAAATACAAAAAATGCTGTGGGGCAAATGTATAAGCATCCTGAAGGATAGCTTTGCCTGGCAGGAAATATCTGTATTACAGGTTTTATATGCTGTACTGAAATGTGTTAATTGTACAAAAGGAGGGTGACTGTTTTGGATTCGATGACAGAAATGTTTTATGACGAAAGTAGCGGAATTTTGTGCGATATGCGAAAGAGCCTTATGGTAAAGCCAGAGGAAGGTTACGGACAGGAAGTTGTAGAAGAGCTTTTCCGCGGCGTCCATACACTCAAAGCAGATTCTGCTATGATGTTATATGAACAGATGGCTGAGCTTAGCAGTACATTGGAAAGCCTGTTATATTGTTTTCGCGGCGGAGATAAAAAAATTAAAGACACAAAACGTTTTTCTGGAATTATTAGTGAATATCTGGACTTTTTTGAAAATGAGACAGATAAGCTTCCCCAAGGGAAAACACCAGATGGCGATGCGCAAGATTTAAAACAGAAAATTAAAGAATATACAACAGAAATGACTGACCAGATGCAGGATGATGAACGGGAAGAATACAGGCAAAAACTTGCCAAGCCGCGCAGGCAGGTCTTTTATATTGCCGGTACTACAGATACAAATACATCCCCTTCAGAGTCAGGAGAGAGTCCAAAAGAAAAGAAAACAGCTTTAGATGCTTCCAGCCAAAAGGAAGAATCTATACCTGCCCCGAAAAAGAAAAAAGGAAAGCGGAAATATATGCTTTCAGATGACGCAAGGGATAAAATCTGCCAAGCGTCCAGGGATTTACTCCGCCTGACAGATGCTTTAGAATATTCCCTTACAGAAAATAACCAATTTATACTTAGTGAACGGCAATTAAAAAAATTACGCAGGATTCAAGGTGATTTGGAAGAAGCCAAAAAAGAACTTGTCAATACAGATTTTGGCCCAGTTGCCCGTAAAATGGAGATAGTGGTTGATGAAATGTCAGATGAACTTGGCAAACCAGTGAAACTCTTGATAAAGGGAGAAGAAACCCTGGTAGAAAGTGAAAAAAGGGAAAAAATCTCAGGTGCATTAATCCACTTAATCCGCAATGCAGTCGATCATGGCATCGAAGATATGGACACAAGAGAGAGGCTTGGCAAATCTCCAATGGGACTGATTAAACTGAAATTTGGGACAGAAAATGGTAATCTGGAAGTCAGTGTAAAGGATGATGGAGCCGGGATTGATACGAAGGCAGTTTTAAAAGCAGCACAAAAAAATGGGATTTTGGAAAAACCTGCAAATGAATATACAGAAAAAGAAATCTTTAAGCTTATGCTCCGAAGCGGTGTAACAACTACAAAAAAAGCCAATGCATATTCAGGCCGGGGTGTTGGAATGGATGTAATTAACCATAATGTAGAAGAGTTAGGGGGAAAATTAAAAATCTCCAGCAAGAAGGGAATTGGGACGACAATTACCATGAAATTCTAATAAAAAATGCAGAAGGCGCCAGAGCAAGTGCCTGGCGCCTGATACATATTTTAATCTATAGAGAGTTACTGTAATACAGCGAAGCGCATAAGCTTGTCCGCTGCTTAGATTAATTGCATCTGAACATCATTTGTTAATACATCAGTATAACTGAAAGAGATTTTCTGGGTAGAGTCATCAATTTTATTAATGACTTCCACAAGAAATATGCTCGAATAAGTTTCACTGATAATTCCTTCGGTGACATCAATTTTGTGTCTTCCGCGGTTAGCACGGATTTTTACCTTGCTTCCGACATTTTTATCTACTGATAATTTTACTTTTTTAATATCCGCTTGACTCATGTTTCACCTATACCTTTCTACTAAATTATCCGATTATATCAGATAATTGCCTTAAGTGCTTCTTAAGTTTACCATTTTTGGAGGATTCCGTCAATTTTATGCCAGAATCCAGAAGAAAAAAGCTATAAAAAACGCACAAAAAATATGGGGAAATCCACAAAAAACAAGTAAATATTAACAAAAAAATATCAGGACAAGTAATGTAGCTGAAGGTTATAGAGGGTAATTATGCTAATAAGGCTGAAAAGTTTTCGTGCATATTTAATAAAAAATGTGCAAAAACTGTAATATGTACCATATATTGGGGAAGAAAAATGTTGAATAACCATATTTAGAGCTGTATATGGAAAGATGCCAAGATAACGATTTCATGTTATAATAGACAGGACATGCCACAGGCACAACGTCTATCGCATGACAAAAACGGTCGCGAATAGTAAACATTGTTGGAAGGAAGTGCATTTGTGAATCATATTGTAATTGATTTGGAAATGAATAAAATAACAAAGCAAATCAGGGATTCTTATAAATTGTCAAGTGAGTTGATTGAAATCGGCGCGGTGAAAATGAATGGAGCCTTTGATGTCGTTGACACTTACCAGACATATGTATCGCCTGATTTTGGGAAAATGGATGAAAAAATTATCCAACTGACAGGAATCACGGATGATAAGCTTGTCGGGGCGCCCAAATTTGCAGAAGCAATGGATGATTTTGCAAAATGGATTGGAAGAGGGAAAACGCAGTATTATTCATGGAGCATGTCAGATATCAGGCAATTCCAGAATGAAGCGGAATTTAAAGAGTATAAAGGTGGAATAATCAGGAAAATGGAAGTTAGCTGGAATGATTTCCAGCAGGAATACAGCCGTCTTTTGGGCATCGAAAAAAAGATTAAACTAAAGCAGGCAGTTGCCGCTGCAGACTATGAATTTACTGGCGCGGAACATACTGCACTGTCAGACGCAGTCAATACCGCAGAGATTTTAAGCCTTTCTAAAGATAAGGCAAAATTTGAGCAAGTTATGAAGCCGGTTCTTGACCTTTTCCGCACAGAAACCGGGGAAAATACTCTTTTGGATATGTGCCCTGAGTTTTTCGCCTCTTATCAAAAAATGCAGGAGAAACCTTAAAGTTTCCTCCTGCATTTTTAAATATATTCTAAAACATTATTTATTTGATTGGAAAGTATTCTGAAACGTAGTGGTTCACCGAACAACCACTGTAATTTCGGCTTTCTTTTTATTAAAGGTTTTTACAGTAATTACTGCTGTCCCTTTTTTCCGGCCTGTTACTTTACCAGAAGCATTTACTTTAGCAACGGCAGAATCAGAAGACGTGTAGCTAATCTGGTTACTTGCGCTCCCGGAAGGAAGGGAAGTTTTAATTTGGAAACTCTTTTTCGTCCGGAGCGTCTTACGTTTTGGTGATACAGTTATTTTAGAAGGAGCCTTTTTCACTATTACCTGAAAACTTCCTGTACGCCCTGAAACCAAGGTCGCTGTAATTGTCGCAGTGCCAACTTCTTTGGCTGTTAACTTTCCTTTTTTGTTGACAGATACAATATTTTTATCACTGCTTTTCCATGATAAGGATTTATCAGTAATATCTTTTATAGATGCATTTGCAGTATATGTCTCGTTTTCCCCCAATGTAACTTTAGTAGGTTTAAAAGAAACAGCGCCAACTGGCTGCCCATTTGTTGTAAACGCTTTCAGGCATACATTGTTTTTCCCATACCGGCTTACATCCATCCATTCCCACTTATTTTTACTAGTTTCCGCATAGAGGTAACTCTCTCCTAGGTTAGACTGATAAGAGAGGTTATAACTGAAATCATGGTAGCTTTCTCCCTCCAACGGGACAAAGCCATTATCATCATTTGTGCTTTCATAGGTAATTACAACTGAAAAACGTTCCCCTGCATCCAAAGAAATAGGCTGCGGAACCTCCACGGTATGGTATCCTTCAAACTCCTGCGTGCCTGAAATAGTAGCCGCCAGAGTACCACTTGTCGGTTTCCCTGCCTTTACATGTCGGTATATCTTTATGGTATATGGCTGGTTATCTGAAACGGTATACATCCCAACTGCTTTCAATGTTTGCTGGAAGCCGGCATTTGCTTTAAAAATATTAGCAGCCCTTGTCTTGTCATTTTCTTTCAATGCAACGGCATCCCCCCACCCAAAACCGTCATATTGATAATTATTATCATATGTATCGGAAGTTGTAGAAATAAAAGAATAATATTCTGTCAGGGACGGCTCCTCATACGACATCCAGAAATACCCTTCTTTCCCAAAATCATCCCCATAACTGTTCGCAATAAGCCATGCACCATTTGAGGAAGGCTTATAACTGCCAAAATTCTCCCGTGGATAATTGTCATCCCAGCCAATAATAGCCACACAATGGTTCGCCTGCTCGATTGCGCTTTTACCGGTATATTTTTCCTGATAATAAGCAATGTCCTTATCAAGGGATTGCTGGTCAAATTTAGGCTCATAATAAAACGCTACGCTCATTGCGCCATTTTCCATAATGGCAGATTTTATCTGTTCTGGAGAGGCATTGTCATAGCAAATGGCATCCGTCAGCTTGTAATCATTCTGGTAATGCAAGGAATCGCCTTTTTTAACCATCCCATTAGCCATCGTATTTAATTCAGTGCGGTTGTCAGCCGTAAATGGAGCGTTCTCTTCCTTAACTGCCCCAGACCACCGTGCAAGGGTAAACGCTGCCAATACTGAATTTCCGCCATCCATATATGCAGAAGTATTCCCAGCGCCAGGGGTCTGAATCCCTTCCCCATATAGTAAGTCATCAGCTATAAAGGACGGATGATATGTGTACCATGAAAGATGGCTTTCTGACAAATCAATGCTGTCTGCTGTTTGCTTCTTCTTTACAATCTGATTGGATTCAAGAGATTTAATGGCGGCAAACGCCCAGCAGCTTCCAGTAACACCCTGGTCTTTAATTGGCGTCACCCCATCCTCCATCCTTAAATCATAAGAAGAAGGCACATTAACAGCCTTTTTTAAAAAAAAACGGCTTCTTGGGCTGGAATCTAAATCTATGGCGTCCCCATTTTCATCTACATAATGATACCGCACCAGCCCATCATTCACAGAATCATATTCACGGCTGACTGTGCTGAATTGTGAAAACACGTCTGTGCCTATATCTGCGGAAGCAGCCCCTGCTGGCGAAATAACTGTGCTTATTACTACGCCTGCTGTCAATAAAATGCTTGCCGCTGCGTTTAATTTTCTGTGCTTCATATTTTATCCTTTCCCCGAAAAATGCATTTGCTTCGGTAGCCAAAAGTAGTTATAATATATCATATCGGAAATAATCTGTTTTAACAAGTAATTTTCTGTATTTACCAGAATAATGGGAGACAATGGCAAATTTGGGGAAAGATTATGAAAAAAATATGAATAGACAGTTACAATTCATATTTTCTCAATATCAGTAAAAATATTCAATATCAGAAAAAGGCATGGTATCAAAAATGGACAAAAAGCTATATGCAAGAACATTATATGTATCAGATTTAGATGGCACATTACTCAGAAGCAACGAACGTACTTCACAATATACAAACGAAACAATCAACCGCTTATCCCGGCAGGGAATGCTTTTTTCCTATGCAACAGCAAGGTCTTTTGTTACCTCTAAGAAGGTTACGCAAGGCATACATGCAAATATCCCATTGATTGTATATAATGGGGCATTTGTTATGAATAATACCACAGAAGAAATTATGATTTCCAATTTTTTTGATACATCTGTCAATGCTGTATTTTCTGATCTATTCAAACATAATATCTACCCTATAGTATATAGCTACAATCATGGGAAAGAGTAGTTTTCTTTTATAGAAAGCAAATGCACAAGGGGGATGCGGCTATTCCTGAATAGCAGAAAAGGCGATTTGCGTTCCAATCCAGTTTCCACAGCCAGTGTTACTATTCACAGCCAATTGTAGCAGAATTTAAGTAAATAAAAAATATCTTCCC
>CAJUJR010000115.1 GCA_910586605.1 uncultured Lachnospiraceae bacterium
GATGAAAATTTATTCTACGTAAAATTCATCGACATTTAACCGCCGGAGTAATATAATCATATACGATTAGGCAAATAAAACAAGAAATTGAAAAAGTCTCTACTCCAAAGCGTTGATTTTTGTTACCAGCTTGTTACCGGTAAATAATTTTTTATGCTTTTTTCTGTTTTATTATAGTAGTGCAAATCAGTATACATACCGGAAAATCCCAATTTTTAGCATTTTGCATTTTAACAAAAATTTAAACAATCCTTAACTATTTTCTGCATTGAATTTTAATCACTTTTTCCCTACAATAAAGAATGTAATATTACAAAGCATGCGGCATCCCGCATACCATAAAACTCCGGAGGCATATTATGTACCATATTCTTATATGTGATGATGAAAAGGACATTGTATCTGCAATAGAAATCTACCTGAAAGCTGAGGGCTATAAAATATTTAAAGCATATACCGGAAAGGAAGCCCTTACCATAATAAGGCAGGAAGAAATCCATCTAGTACTAATGGATATTATGATGCCCGAAATGGATGGACTCCATGCGATGACAGAACTGCGGAAACACAGCAATGTACCTGTTATCCTACTAACTGCAAAAAGTGAAGATACGGACAAAATACTTGGACTGACAATTGGCGCAGACGATTATATCACTAAGCCTTTTAACCCTGTAGAACTTCAAGCCAGGGTAAAATCCCAAATCCGCCGGTATATGCAGCTTGGCAGTGGACAGGCACAAGCAGATTCCTATTCCATTGGCGGCATTTCCATGAATGACAAGTTAAAAGAAGTGACGCTAGACCAGGAACCAGTTTTCTTAACAAAAATTGAATACAATATCCTAAAATTTTTCCTGCAACATCCTGGTGAATCGTTTTCACCTAAAGAAATCTATCAAAATGTCTGGAATGACAATCCGCTTGGAAATGAGCGCACCGTTGCCGTACATATCCGCCACCTTCGGGAAAAACTGGAATATGACCCGGCAAACCCGCGTTATTTAAAAGCGGTATGGGGAAGAGGTTATAAAATAGAAGAACGTTAAAATCTATAAACAGATTCAATGCACTGCGAAGGACAGCAGTACAGAAATGGGAACGGGTGAAAGAAAAAAGAGGAAAGGATAATATGCAAACACACATCTTTCACCCTCTGTGTTTGCGCCTCAAGGAAAATGCATGCATTTTCCTTGAGGCTTGGTGCAAAAAATGAAACAGTTAAAATATTCTGTCCCGATAAGGTTTACAGCCGCCATATTGGCAGCGGTTCTTGCGGCTATTACGGCTGCTGGGACGCTTACCGCATTACTGACCTATCAAACAGGGCTTTATACCAGCCCGCTAAAACAAGTTATCTCCAAAAATTTCCAGGAGCTGCAAGAATTTTATTCTGTAAAAATACTTGCAAAATCAACAAACAGCCTAGATTGTTTAAAAAATACCAACTTAGAATATGGGGTAATACAAGGAGGCGCTAAAAAGGATTTAGACTTAAACGATAAATCTGCTTACCAGTATTATAATTTCACAAAAACCATACCAGGAAAGGATTCTGCAATCTTTTCATATACAAGCAAACCAGACTATTACAAGGAAAGCCCGACGCTTTTGGAAAGCCTGTTAAATAAATATCATTACTTTTTTAATCATATCAAGCAAGAAGAACTTTATCTACAAACTATTTTATATAACGATGAAAATGGTGTTTTGTATTTCAAAAGCACAGACGACGAGGAGCCTATCTTCCCAATTTACCATATATCACTAAGCTCCATTTATGCAACACCGAAAAAAAGCACTACGAAAGAAAAACAGCCATTGTCTGGATATCTTTCTTTTACTTTAAATCCAACCACCCTCAAATATGAGTCAGACACCGACGGATATGAAGCATTAGATACCTCAAAATCTCTTAGCTGGCAAAGGTTTATGGCAGATCCAACTTTCTGGTTTAATGCCGGCGATATACAAACAATGTCAGAAGAAGAAAAAATACTTATTGCTGACATCAATAGCGATACTGTACGGCTGGCAAACAACAATAGAAACGGCGATTATATACGGGGCATAAAATATATAATCAATTATAATAAATTAGACGTAAATCCCCCTGAAAATACCATCCATATTATCTCCAATATTGCAGAACCAATAGACCTGCAAAAAAACGACCTCTTTGCACAGCAACAAAAAATACTGACATTTTTATATAATTTTCGGATTCCCTGCCTGGTAATTACCATATGCAGTTTCCTATGCTTTTTGCTTTTGTCAATTTTCTGCTGTTACAGTACAGGATGCCAGACTGGCACCGCTTTTGTGCCTGTCACATGGCTGCATAAAATGCCGCTGCTTTTCTTTCTGTTAGGAACAGGCCTTTGCACTGGTGGATTAATATTTTCCTGTATACAATGCCTTCATAAGGTGGCCTATGCCAAAGTAATAAACAAACCATTTTTGATATTATGTATATTCTGTATATTCCTTGCTGCACTTTTCCTGATACTGGCTGCCATGAACCTAAGCCGCCGCTATAAAGCAGGAATCTTGTGGAAAAACACTCTTACCCGCTCCACCCTATCTGCCCTGCGATTCCTCTTTTCCAGGACAATGGCAAAAGCACGGCACTGCCAGCAATTTTTGATAAGCCATATCTCTTTACTGGCAAAAGGGATAACTATAACTGTGGCTATAAGCCTTACCGAAGCAATGCTTGTCTTCTTCTGGATAAAATTTTCCGTCTGGGGGATTATCCTGTGGCTTCTCTTGAAAACCGCCCTGTTAATAATAGCAGTTAATGTTTTAATCCAAATGAAACAACTGCAAACAGGAAGCCGCCTTCTTGCAGAAGGAAAATTAAACCATACGCTTGATACAAGCCATATGTTATGGGAATTTAAGAAGCATGGGGAAAACTTGAACCAGATTGGGGATGGCATGGCCATCGCTTTAGAAGAGCGCGTGAAAAGTGAACATTTTAAGACAGAACTAATTACTAATGTTTCACATGATATTAAAACGCCGTTGACTTCTATTATTAATTATATAGACTTGCTACAGAAAGAAAATATTTCACCAAAAACTGCACAGGGATATCTTGACGTCCTAGAGGGGCAGTCCGCCAGATTAAAAAAATTAATTGAAGACTTAATGGAAGCTTCCAAAGCTTCTACCGGTAACCTAAATGTAAACCTGGAACCATGTGATATTGATATCCTTCTGACACAGATTTTTGGTGAATTTGAAGAAAAGCTTTTTGCAAACCAATTGGAACTGGTTACCCAAAGCCCGGATTCCACCATTGTGCTTTTAGCAGATAACCGCCACCTCTTTAGGATATTTGAAAACCTGATGAACAACATCTGTAAATATTCACAGCCTGGCACAAGAGTTTATGTCAACTGGAAAGCAGATGATAAAGAAGCCTGTATTATCTTTCGGAATATTTCCAAATATGCGCTGAACCTTTCTGGCGAAGCTTTATTAGAGCGCTTTGTACGCGGCGACACCTCACGCAGCACAGAAGGAAATGGACTGGGGCTTTCCATTGCCCAAAGCCTTGCAGAACTGATGGAGGGGACTTTAAAAATAAAGACAGACGGCGATTTATTTAAAGTAACCCTGACCTTCCCAAGAGACACAACTTGTTTAAGCTAATTACCGGCAGTTCTAGAACGCGTTTGCTCAAGTACATCGTTCAATAATAGTTTCCGCAGATTCCGGCAAAGCAGGGGTTTTCTCCTGCATTGCCTGCTCTAATAACTGCCTGCCTTCTTCGCTAATTTCAACGCTATCCATATTTCCTTCCAGCAATGCTTCTTGGTTTGCCTTCCCTTCTTCCCTGGCCTTCTCAATAGCTTCCTCCTGTTCTATCTCTTCTGTTTCACGCTTTTCCTCCATTTCCAGCTTTAATTCTTCTTCCGCCTCTTCCTTATACGTATTTGCCCGTTTTGTAAAATCTGCCGCATACCCAAGCGCACGTTCCATCTTTGCAGTATTTCCTTCTCTTTCTGCCTCATGGTAAACATGCATCGGGACTTCAACTATTTTCATATTAGAACTGGCGCCAACTAAACCTTCCATTACACCTGCATTCATAAACAGACCTCCTTTTTTGTAAACGAATTATTGGATCTTTACCACCTTTAGATACACTACTTGTTCTATAATAATTTGTTATCTAATCATGGTTACTTACATATTCGTCAAAAAAAGCTTCGCCTATTAGGGCATTGTTATAAAAAACCCAATCGCTGTCACAAGTGGTTATGACACTTCCAAATTGCATAACAAAACTGAAAGTACAAATACATTCTCCTGAATTTCCATATTTAACATCCCATTATAACGGTATACTATATTTTTAATATTCTGCATTCCAAAACCGTGCCCTTCCGGGTTTTCTTTACCGGTATGGCCAGTCTCGCAAATATCCTGTAAGTCTGTGCCATTTTTAACTTCCAGCAAAAAACATTTTTTAACCATCCTTGACTCCACATGAACAAACCGGATGTTTTCCTGCTCCAGTTTTTCACATGCTTCAATTGCATTATCCAGTATATTCCCAAATAAAATACATAAATCAAATTCATCTATCAAACACTCTTTTGGTATCTTTAAATCACATTCCCATACAATATTTTTTCCCTCTGCAAGTTTCCTTTTATAAAAAAGCAATGCATCCAGCGCCCTTCTGCCAGTAGCTGCCTCACTGGCAGAAACCGCCCCTTCTTGGATCATCTTGTGAAGGTATCTTTCCATTTTATCCCATTCCCTGTCTTTCAGCAGCCCTTGCAGCCCTATTAAATGGTTTTTCAAATCATGGCGCAGCCGCTCCATTTGGCAGTACTGCCCTTCCATTGCCTTATATGCGGCAACCCCTGCAGAATACCTCTCCTTTTCCCTTATTTCCAGAAAAATCCTGTCAAAACTAATAAGATAAACACCTATGCCAAGCATGGATAACAAACTAAAAAGACATATACCTGCATGGCTAAAAAGCTGGTCATAATAAATCCCCCAATCTCCCCCGCTCCGAAGTAAAATCCCCTTACTCGCTGCCTGTCCTAACATATCGCTTATTACAATAAGTAAAACAAATGGAACTGCCAATACAACAAGCCGTTTTCCGGAAAATTCCCCTAAAAAGGATATCCTGAACCCCGAAATCAAGTAAATAACTGCTATTCCTGCCATATATACCAAGCAGCTAAGGATACATTCTTCCCACCATATCTGCATCACCGGCTCTTTTCCCATAATATGTTGTATAAACAATAAGAGGCTGCTAAAAGCAGAACTAAAAAACTCAAACAAAAGCCTTCTCTCCAAAATTAGCAAAAAAAGGATAAATACCTTTTTTCCGGTTTCTGCCTGAAACAGAAAAAGAACCAGAACTGCAAAAATTCCATTCTGTATGAAACTATAAAGAAAAAAAGGAATAAAATAACAGGACAAAATAGCTTCTATTGCCATTCTCCCCGCAAGGAAGAAAATTATAAACATCTTACTACGGATTGCAGAAATTTCCAAATATTCTCTGCAAAATCTTTGTACTGCCATAGCCTCCCCCATGCAGCACAAAAAAAACATCAACTGCCCACATATTATTGGCAAAAGATTCATGCCATCCCCCCGCTTTTTTTCATAAATGCAAACAATTCCTTACGGAACAGTTCAAGCCTTCTTTTTGACACTGCAATTCTTTCTCCATTTTCCAAAAGAATCTCTTGTTTTGTATAACCGTCTACATATTTTAAATTTACCAGATAACTTTTGTGGCACCGAAAAAAGCCCTTGTCTGACAACTTCTTTTCCAAAATGCCTATCCGTTCATAAAAGTCCAAAATACCATCTTTTTTATGTGCAAAAAGAACCCTGCCCTTGATTTCAAAATAGCAGACATCGTCTAAAAATAATTTTTTCAGTTGTGCGTTCCGGCTTACCAATAAAAAATCATTTGGTTGTTTTTCTGTTTTCAGCACAGCCCCTTGCAGAACTTTTTTGAGTTTCTTATCCTCCACCGGCTTTACCAGATAATGATATGCTTCCACATCATAAGCATCAAATACATAATCCCTGCTGGAAGATACAAAAATAAGGATTTTATCAAACGCCCTTTTACGGAATAATTTTGCCGTTTCCAGACCATTTGCCCCGCTCATAAGGATATCCAAAAAAATAATGTCAAACCCCTCTATCGCATCAAGCAACTTGTTTCCATTATAAAACTGCCGGATAATACAGGGCATTTTCATTTCCATTAACATCTCCTGTATTTTTGCAGAAAGCTTATGGCATTCTGTTATTTCATCATCACATACTGCAATCGACAACACCATTATCACCGCCCTTCCAACTTAACAATTGCTAATTTCTTGCCACCTTCTAACAATTCCCATACAGTATAAGCGATTCAATCTATAATAACAAGCCTCTGTTTTTATAAACTTACAAATAAAAACCAGGGTTGTTACTATTCACAGCCAATCGTAGCCAAATCTCAATAAAAAATATCTTCCCTC
>CAJUJR010000116.1 GCA_910586605.1 uncultured Lachnospiraceae bacterium
AAGATATTTTTTATTTCCTTAAGTCCGGCTACGATTGGCTGTGAATAGTAACACACATTCTGAAAAATATTTTATCCCCAGTAACCTAACCTAGTATAACCTTCTGATTTTTCAGCAAATAACAGCCAAACCCCTACACAGCTATCAATATTAATAGCCATTTTAAAAAACTACCTTTAAATTACTACAATTTCAATTGTAGAAAAAATCTGTTTAAGATTCAATACAGAAAATTGTTAAGGATTGATTATATTTTATGAAAGAGTTACTTTTCACTCCATATCCAGCAGCAGAAACGCTTACAGCACTGGATGCATAGGGGTGAAAAGTAACATGGAAGACACTGTAAAACCACTAAATTTAATTAAAACTCCCATCCCAAAGCGGCATATTTGAAAGATATTTTCCTTCTACAGCAGGGACATAATAAGCGCCATATGTCTTCATACCATCCTGCTCTTCCTCCGGCAATTCCACATAAAAGCAATAATACGGCATAAAATACTCTTCTCTTGCCCCTGTCCGATAGACAAGTTCTGTCTTGGCAAGAAATTCTTCGCCAGGAAGCTTATATGGGACTGTGGTTATATAATTTCCTTTTAATAAAAGTTTTTTAGCCTCTTCTGTCTGAATTATCGGATAATCCCCCATTTTTTGTGATAAATCTGCCTGGCGGATGCTTGCCTGAAATAACCTTCCACTGTCATCACAATCAAATTCTGCCTGTCTGAAATTATAATTAATAACCCCTTCTATATTGTTTTTCCCTGCATCATAAAATGAAATCTGGTATTCCTGCTGATAACCTGCATCATGTTTACTATAATCACCATGAAAAATATTTATCTGAGGGTCTTCCATGCAAAGAAAGCCTTTATACTGCCCAAGCAAATATTTTGCCACAGAAACAGTTTCTTCATATGACGCAGAATTTCTAAAATTATACCTATCTGGCAGCTTTATCGCAGGTTCAAAAGAAACGGTTGCCTGCATCGTCCGGTCAACTGTGATTTCCATGCCATCTGCTTTGGCAATCAGCTTTGTCGGACTAAAGTATCCCTCTGGAACATCCCCCTCCATCTTTTCAGTAATCTCCTGCTTTACTGCCTCATCCGGCGCATCATCCTTAATTTCAAGAGATGCAGCATCCAGCCCAAGCCGTCCCGCAATCTCCAGCAGCAATTCCCTCATTTTCCCAAAATCCGCGCCGGAGACAATAAAATCATTATCATATGACAGCCGATTCTTAAATACAGGCAAAGTTGACGGCTGCCTCTCCTCATTCCACGGATTATTGTTGGTTAGCTCTGAAATATCATAAGCCCAAAATCCTTCAAATCCCATTCCATCACTAGAATTTTCCGTGACAGAAAGCATAGGAAGTTTTTCTTCCTGAACTGACTGATTTACATTTGCAGGCTTTAGCATAAGCATCCGTCTGCCGGCAATTACAGCTGTAATGATACAGATGCCTGCAACCGCCCATTTCCAATATCCTCCTGCCGCAGAAAAAATTTTTGAAAACATCACACCTTTTTGCACCTTCTTTTGCCTATTCCGCAAGCTGTCTGTCTCTCCAATAAATGTATTATCTAACAAATTCAATGCATCACTAATCTGCTCTTCCTTCATATATTAAATCCCTCCTTCTTTAGATACCCCTTTAAGCCTATCCTGGTACGGTGCAGCATACTTTTGACTTTAGGCACGCTCATATTATGATAAGAAGCTATTTCTTTGATAGAATCCATATAGTAATACCTGCCAACAAATGTCGTCCGCGCATCCCTGGAAAGCGTACCAAGATAGGAATTGATAGCGTCTGCCAGCAAATGTAAATCCACCTCTTGTTCTGTTACATTGCCACTTGAGATACAGTCTTTCAATTCATCCAGCGAGACAGCATATTCCGATGCACGCCGTTTTATCCTATTCCTTGTCCGAAAAATATCAATGGACAACTGCCTGGTAATTTTTCCAAGATAAGATGACAAGATGCATGGCTTATGAGGCGGTATGGAATCCCATGCTTTCATATAGGTATCATTGACGCTCTCTTTGCTGTCCTCCAAATCAAATAGAATATTATAGGCAATTTTTAAAAGATAACTCCCATACTTTTCTTCCGTTTCACGGATGGCTGCTTCATCCCGCTGCCAGTACATTGCAACAATCCTGTCATCCTGCATAAAACCACTCCCTTCTGCTTTATTAACCACCTCAATAATATACCCGATAAAAATGGAAACCGGTTGCAAAAAATTTCATTTAACACAAAAACCAGAGCGTATTTGAAAATTCATATACGCTCTGGCAAAATGCACTTTCTTAACAGTTCCTAACTGTCTGCTATTCACATTTCCTATCCACGGTCACTACATATTATCTATTCACGGCCATTCTTTTTTCAGAAATCGACCGTGAATAGTAACAATTGTCACTATTATTAATATAAATAGTCTGTCTTGACAACATGAAGTTCTGGAAACGCCATACTGCAATACTCTGTCATCCCACCATAACATCCAGCATACATGCTGTCCCTATAACTTAACGAAGCATCGTCTGTAATATAATAATTCCTCATTGCAATATCATTTATTGTTTCTTCTGACTGCAGCAAATATTTTCCACTTACCATCTCAAAACTGTCTCTCCTGTCTTTCTTAACAAAATCATAAAGGGCATAATATTTCACGCCATCATAACAAATGTATGTATAATAAACTGATCCATTTTCTTCTATCTTAGCATCCTCAATCAAATTATGCCCTGCAATAATGACAGAAGCTGCTTCTCCTCTCCCAGCCTTTTCTAAAAACGAGTCCCAAAGTTCCCTGCGGTACTCCTTTTGAAAAAACTCTACTCCCTTTTCTACATCTTCACAATAATAGCCAAGCGCCCCTACATAAAGTTCTTCACACTTTATACTTTCATTATAAGAACGTTTATAAGCGTAGGGCAGATCCCGTAGTTTCTTTTTCATCTCCTCCTCTTCAAATACTGCCAATGCTTTCGCTTCTTTCTGCATCTTACCTTTCTCATAATAAGTAAAGTTATTAACTAACTGCTGTAAAGAAGAAGCGCTTACCCCAAAATCCCTTGCTTTTGTTGAACCTGCCGCCTTGCAGACAGCAGCGTCAATAAAATCCTCATTCTTCATCATAGCCCAGTCATAATGTAAATTAACCGTTTTTGTTGTGCCGCCATACTGCATTTCTTCATACGTCCACTGCACTGTCCTGATATCTGGGATTAACGCCAGAAAAACAGCAGAATAATCCCCTGTCAGCCTCCTGAAACTATCTGGGCGGACAATCCACATTGCAAAATCAATCCAAAGGACATCACCCTGTATTTCACAGGTAAATGGTTCTATCGACTCATCAAAAGATTCCAGGAAATCCTTTGAAATCACAGCAGTAAGAAGTTCCTTTACTGCTTTTTTATCTGTAACGTCCACTACCTTTTTCTTGTATAGCTGTTCCACCTCTTTTGTATAATTCCCACCTTTCTGCATAGGAACGACTTCTGTGTCCGGACGGACCATCATACAAAGGACAGCAGCCAGGGCAACTACAACAATGCCAACCAAAACAAGCTCCATTTTTTCTTCTTTATACCGAATGCTGTGGAAAATCCTTCTCTTTACCATATTCTTCCCAAACTGCGGCTGATAGAATGGAATCTGGTGTCTCCCGTTTACTGCATTTGACAAAAGCACATAGCTGTACTGCTTTCTCTGCTCCTGCCCCATATTCCGCAAAACTGCATTATCACAAGCAATTTCCATATCATAACATAAAAATATATATGCAAGCCAGACAAGCGGATGGAACCAATAAACCAGGCAAATAGCAAAACAGACTTTTTTCACAAGATAGTCCCTGCGGCGTATATGTATTTTCTCATGTTCCAGTATATATCCCCTATCCCTCTCATTCAGCCCAAAGGGGAGATAAATCCTGCCACGGCAGATTCCAGTTACAAATGCAGATGGAATGCCATTACAGCAATAAACACCTTCTTCCTGTTTTATGGCATAACGCAGTTTCTTGTGAAGGCAAAATGCAAAAACAAACTCAGACAGCAAAGCCAGAACCATTCCTGTAAACCACACCACACAAAGTACTTTGGTAAAAACAGGACCATCCCATTTCAAAATACCAGTCTCTGCAAAACCTTTATTTCCTGTATTTTTCACTCCACTCCCTGCTGCCAAGTCCAAATTCTTCTGTCCGAAATCCCCCTCTCCGCCTGAATCTTCCATTTTTTCTACTCTGCCGTCATTATGCGGCCTTCCAAAAGAAACCTTTTCCTTTCCACCATTCTCCAAAACAGAAGTTTCCTGCCCTGCTTCTGCAAAAAACCAGCTTCCTACCGTCTGCATGGCTGCATCTGGAATTACAGGCAAATAGATTTCAGACGGAATCCCTGCCGGACATACCAGGCGAAACCATACGACAAACCATAAAATATAAGTTAACAGACCTGAAATTCTCTTTATCCCAATTCGCAGCAGGAAAATTAATAGGATTACGGGAATTACCAAAAGGCTGCTTTCCAACACCCATTGAAACCAAACCATAAGCCCTTCCATTCTTACTGGCAACCGCTGCATTACAACGCAGTTTCCTCCAGCATAAAAAATGTATATAACCCGATGCATATCCCAAAACACTATTTTGCACAGTGCTCTTCAATCATCTTCTTTAACTGCTCTGCCTCCTGTCCCGAAATTGTCCTCCCTTTCATAAATGCCGCCAGAAAACCTGGCAGGGAACCGCCAAAGGTTCTTTCTACAAAATAGTCGCTTTCCTCTTTTTGTACCTCTTCGCGTGAAATTAGCGCTGTCACAACAGCATCCTCATTTTTTAAAAACCCCTTGTCCTGCAGCTTCTTAATCTGGGTGTACGTCGTTGACTTTTTCCATCCGAGCCTTTCCCTGCACAGTTTTACAAGCTCCCCCGACCTGACAGGCCCTTCATCCCATACAACACACATAAAATAAAAATCACTGTCACATAACTTCATTCCCATCTGCCAACTCTCCCTTTTACAAATGCTCTGCTTCCTATGCCATCCATTCTTAGGAACAGTTCTTTAGTGTTTATAAACCCGTATATAATCCATAATGAAACATGGGTCTACAACAGCCGTCCTTTTCATTAAGTCTATAACAGCAGACCAAATTTGTCAAGTGTTTTTTCTTTGATATCAGAACTACTGCGTTACTATTCACGGTCAATAGTAACCAACCCAAGCACCTATAAGGAAAACCATTGAGAACCAAACCATGTCAAACGCTTTTGACACAGCATTTCATAGAAAGACAAAGGATTTTGATAGAGTTTTAGAACACAAGATGATAATATACCATTATCCAAGAGCTGGAAAATTTTCAACCCTGGTACTCAAGGATACGGACTAAAATAGAAAGGAGAAAAAAATTGGAAATCAGCAAACAGATTAAAAAATACCGAAACAGCACGGGGTTTTCCCAGGAAGAACTTGCCGAAAAACTCTATGTGAGCAGACAGACTATCTCTAATTGGGAAACCGGGAAAAACTATCCTGACATCCATAGTTTACTGCTTCTTAGTTCGTTATTTAACGTATCTCTTGACCAACTTATAAAAGGAGATGTTGAGCTTATGAGAGAAGAAATCAAAGAAACTGAAGTCAGAAAATCAAACAAATACGGCACTATTTATGGAATACTGTTAGTGTCCACAGTGCTGTCAGCCGTTCCCCTTACATCATGGATAGGCATATATGCCCTGCTTCCATGGATCATACTATTTGGAACTTCCATGTTTTTTGCTTTGAAGGTTGAAAAAGTAAAAAAAGACAACAATATCCACACATACAAAGAAATCGTCGCTTTTACAGAAGGAAAACGCCTGGATGAACTCCAGAAACAGCAGGAAATTGGAAAACGCCCTTATCAAAAAGCACTTCTTGTAATCGGAAGCGCCGCCATTGCGTTTCTTTTGTGCTACCTGCTATCCCTGTTATTCTTGCAGTTAAAAACCTGCCAATGCTGTAAGGAACTGTTCTAAAATAAACTGTTATCTATATTATTTTTAGACAGTTCCTTTAAGATGGGCAAAGGTGCAGCCTATTTCATTGTCAGCCATCCACACCCCCTCCTATATCAAAAAAACCTACCGAAATACTTCGATAGGTTTTTACGTGCGCAAGAAGATTCGAACTCCCGACCTTCTGATCCGTAGTCAGACGCTCTATCCAGCTGAGCTATGCGCACATCTAATATACGGTTAAGCACCGAACATTGAATAGTATACTACATGTCACAATAAAATGCAAGCCTTTTTTGTAAATTTTTTGTTCTATTTGGAACTATGGTTACTATTCACAGCCAATCGTAGCCAAATCCCAATAAAAAATATCTTCCCCCTGTATGTTTTCTATCATGTGCGGCATGAGAAACA
>CAJUJR010000117.1 GCA_910586605.1 uncultured Lachnospiraceae bacterium
AGAGGGAAGATATTTTTTATTGAGATTTGGTTACGATTGGCTGTGAATAGTAACAATAGAATTACGAATAGCCAAATTTTTGGGAAAGTGAAGATTGTACCATACTATCAATAGGTGTAACAGCTAATAGTTATCAATGTTTTAAAGCCCCCAAGGAAAAGAACATAAACAAATTAGATAGATATGACGATATAAAAAAGAGAATATATGGAAAAAGGAGGCAGATGCCAAAAGGAAAAGAACGGGATTTTTGCAGCCAGATATGGCAGATTATAGTTTTTTAGTACAAGAGGAAAGAGGACAGGAAGACATGCTTTGTTATATATGAAATAATAGGAGGTAAAAGGATGAATGCAATTGCAAATTATGGCGCATATCAAAAGAATAATTATGATAATTCTGTGAAAGAAAGAAAAGACAGGGAAACTACAAGGCCGGAAAGAAGAGGGAAAGCTGGTTCAGATGACAGCCAGGTGAAGCTGAGCAGAGGCGCTAAAAAATTACTGGAGGAGCTTCGTAAGACGTATTCCAATATGGATTTTATCGTAGCAGATTATGAGACGGAAGAAGAGGCGCAGGGATACCTCTCCAGGGGGACAAAAGAATATAGTGTTTTAATTGACCCGGAAACTTTGGAGGAAATGGCTGCAGATGGTAAAGTTAAGGAAAAATATATGGGCATTTTGGAAGATGCCACGAAGAAATTTTCTTCTTTTAAAGAACAGCTAAAGGAGGAAGGAAAAGAAGATACTGTTATCCATTTTGGCGTTTCTATTGATAAAAATGGGACGGTTTCTTATTTTGCTGAGCTTGAGAAAATGGGCGAGAAGCAAAGGGAACGGATAGAACAGGCAAAGGAAGAGCGGGCAGAAGAGCAGGAGAAAAACAGAAAAGCAGGTGGGAAAAGAGAAGACTTTATTGCACCAGATACTGGAAAGCGGGCCAGGGTAACTGCAAATTCTATGGAAGAACTGTTCGATAAAATTTTGTCAGTGGATTGGGATGCAATTAAAAATGAAAGCCAGCAAAAGAGCGGAGGCAGGTTTGATTTCAGTATTTAACTGTGGCAAAGCAATTCAGAAACAGTTTATGCAGTAGGAAAAAGGAGGGGGATTTATGCAGAGGATAACAGATTATAGTTTTTTATTTCAAAATATGCGGGGTGCTTCAAATAGAAATAAGATTAACCCTATTAAGGTATCGCAGTTGTCGAGCAAGTCGATGCAGGCTCAGCTAAAGGCGGCTGGAATCAATACAAACAGCAAACAGTACAAGGCAGTTGTCAACGCAATGACAGAGGCAGCGGGGGGAAGGACAGCATATACAAATATCCAGGCAATCAAAAACCAAATGAAAAATTACGATAAAGATGGGGACTATATTAACCCAGTAAACGGATTGGCAGGGTTGCTTTTGACCGATGAGAATATCGCAGAGAAAAATAGGATTATTGATATTCCGGAAAGCAGCAGGCAGGAAATGTTTGACCTTACAAAAAAGGAATTCCTCCAGGAAAATGGCATTTCAAATGGGGACAGGACAAAGCGTTCTGACGTATACACCCATTTATACCGTAAAATGAAAAAGGAAGACCGCCTGGCAGCAGGGCATACCTTAGAGCAGTATGAAAGGGCATATCGGAAGGCTTTTATTGAGGAAGTAAAAAAAGTATCCCCTTCTTGGCAAGTGGGAAGGCCGATTCCATCAGGGGCATTGGATGGGATTACAAGGGAGTCGGTGGAAAGTACACTTGTACAAAATGGAAGTTCCCTTGTAAAACAGTCAATGGATATTATGATTTAAGTAACTAAGGAACTGTTAAAGAAGGAAAAGAAAAGAATAATGGAGTAGACAGATTGCCAATAGTTTATTATAATGGGAAGAACAGACATAAAGAAAAACCAATATGAAAGTATAGGGGGATTAGAATGAAAAATTTAAAGATTGGCAAAAAACTATTGGTAACATTTTTCGTTATCATCATCTTGTTCTGTGGCAGTGTGTCTACTGCCGTACTTGGTCTGCGGGAAAACCAGGAAAAGTATTCAGAATTTTATAATGTTGGTTACCAGATTACCAACAAAGTCATGAATATGCGCCGTGGTCTGCAGATAATCATAAAGGATCTTACCTTTATTACGATTGAAAGCGATTTAAGCAAGAGCAGTGTTTACGAGGAAGATTTGGATAAGGAAGTGCTGCTGCTGGAGGAGAATTTGGAATGGCTTGAAGAAAATTTTACAGGCGACGCTGCCCTAGTGGAAAAGTTCCGGGTTGATGCAGAAAAGGCAGTTGCAATGCAGAAAACTGTGATGGCTACGGCAAGGGCTAATAAAAAAAGAGCGCAGAACATGCTGTTAGATGAGTACCAGCCTTTAGTAGATGAAGCAGTAAATATGCTGATAGACATTAGCAATGCAGCAGCTAAGAACGCAGAAGTAGATTATAATGAAACAATCAAAATGCAGGATGATCTTGTTGCGTTCCAGGTTGGCATAGCAGGATGTGTGCTTATTATTACATTGGTACTTTCTACATATCTTACAAGAGGGATTATAAAGCCGCTCCATGAGCTGGAAGAATCTGCCAAGAAGGTGGTAGGCGGTGATTTTGATTTTCAGATTCATTATAATTCAAGGGATGAATTAGGAAGTTTGGCAAATGCATTCCGTAATATGTCTGTTATACTGAAAGATATTATTTCTGATGCTTCAAGGCTTTTAAGTGAGATGGCTGATGGCAATTTTGATGTGCGTACAGAAGCAGAAAAGCGTTATGTTGGAAGTTTCCAGAGTTTGTTAATGTCCATTCGGAAGCTTAACAGGGGGCTTAGTTCAACATTAGGGCAGATTAACCAAAGCGCAGACCAGGTGGCAGCAGGTTCCAGCCAGGTGGCAAATGGTGCGCAGGCGCTTTCCCAGGGCGCGACTGAGCAGGCTTCTGCGGTAGAAGAGCTTGCCGCTACAATTACAGGGATTTCCCATCAGGTTAAGGGAACTGCTGAGAATGCCACAAGGGCAAGAGGACAGTCAAATACTGCAGGAAATGAAGCAGAGAAGTGTAATACCCAGATGAAAGAACTGATGGATGCAATGGAAGAAATTACTCGTACATCAAATGAGATTGGAAAGATTATTAAGACAATCGAAGATATTGCTTTCCAGACGAACATATTAGCGCTTAACGCAGCAGTAGAGGCTTCGCGTGCAGGCGTTGCAGGCAAAGGGTTTGCTGTAGTTGCAGATGAAGTGCGTAACCTTGCAGGTAAGAGTTCAGAGGCATCCAGGAATACAGCTGAGTTAATTGAAAGTTCTATGAAAGCTGTATCGCGTGGTACGCAAATTGCAGGATCTACTGCTGAGTCTTTGAGGAAGGTAGTGGATGAAGTACGTATGGCGTCTTCTGAAGTGGATAAGATTGCAGATGCAGCAGAAGAGCAGGCAAGCAATATTGAACAGGTAACATTAGGCGTAGACCAGATTTCTACTGTGGTTCAGGCAAACTCAGATACTGCGGTGCAAAGCGCAGCAACCAGCCAGCAGCTTTCCAGCCAGGCAGAGGTAATGAAAGGCCTTGTTGCAAGGTTTATTCTCCGCAGGGATTAATTTTAAGCCCCATGCAGCATTTTAGTGCTGCATGGGGCTTTTTGCTGTACATAGTAATAGATAATCTATAGTATTTGCAGCATTTTTTCCATGTCAGATATCAATTCCCTGGAGTAGTTTTCTGCTTCATGGTAAATCTGTTCTGCACGTATGTAATCGCCTTGGTGCAATGCGTCAATTGCCTGCGAACCATAGCCATGAAATTTTTTATGCTTAGCTTCTAAAGCATTCCAGATAGACTGGATTTCTGGTATATTCGGGGTGATTGCATAGTAAAAATGGCCAAATCCGCATTTTGAGGCATTGAGCTGAAGCGGCATAACTGCCTTTTTTGCAATCATATTCCCAAGGTTCTCAAGCCATTTTTTATGGGCAATAATTGCTTTGCTGATATATTTGGAAAATTCAGAACGTTCCAAATGAAAAAAGGCATCGTTTGCCATTTTTCCCATTATTTTGGTTGATTCATCTAATGTTTTTTCTATTGTTATAACTGGTTCAGATGCTGATTTTAATTCGTTATGGACATTATACATAAAATCAGTATTATTTTTCAGCTGGTTTTCCATCTCCGCCATATTACTGCTGATTTCTTCGCTGACAGCAGCAAGAGAACTGATGGAATCATTTACTTTGGAAACATGGTTTTGGTTTTCATCGTTTAATTCCCAGACGTTCCCGATTTTTTCTGTCATAGTCTGAAGTGCCTTAATGGTATTTGAAACACTTTCAGTACTTTTTTCAGATGCATTTTTTATGCCTTCTACAAATTCACCCATATTGCTTGTCAATTTCTGGGTTTCTCCTGCCAGGCTCCGGATTTCATCTGCAACTACGGCAAATCCCCTTCCTGCCTCGCCGGCTCTGGAAGCTTCAATGGAAGCATTTAGGGAAAGGAGGTTTGTCTGTAAGGAAATGGAGTCAATTCCAGCAATCATGCTGTTCATTTGGTCAATTAACTCAAATAGTTCAGTCATATCTTTCTGCATCTGTAAGGATACTTGGATTGTCTGGGTGGAAAGTTCCTTAATTGCTGTCAGTTCATTTTGCCCAAGTTCTATTTTTTTGTATACTTCATCTGTTTCTTCTGATGCATGGATAATCGTGTTGGTCAATTCTTCATGCTGGCTGTTTGCCCTTCCTGAAGTAGATGTGTCTCCGCCAAAAATAATATCTGTTGCGGCTGCTACGCTGCGTGAGATTTCAAGAATCTCTTCTGTGAGGTGATTCAGCGTTAAGTCAAGGGCACTAATCTGCATAATCGCGTTAATATTATTTTCAAGAGCTTCTTCAAATTGCGCCCTGCCGTTAGATAATCGTTGGTAAATACTATTTAACTCTGGCATCTTTCCATAGTCTGCATTTTTTAGTTCTGAAATCGCTTTAATCAGTTCTGTCCGTCTTGTGCTAAACATCATATATCTTCCCTCTTTTCTCTGAGTAAACGGTCTCAAAGCTACCGTCAATTTTTTGATTTTATAATAACAAAACTAACGGCGTTTTGCAATATAATTGTTTTTTTTCCTAAGGAACTGTAAATAAATTATTTTATCATTTTGCTTGTCTATTTCTTCGATTGCACATGTCAAAAATCCTCAGCGTAGCCCGCTACGCCTACGTTTTTTGACATGCACCCTCAAAGAAATATCCAGCGCAAACTGACAATTAATTTATTTACAGTTCCTAAATATGCTAAATGTAAACCTAAGTATTTAGAAAATCCAAAATATCTTGGTAAACGAAGTGGCGCTTTTTCTCATTTAATAGTTCATGGCGCATTTTAGGATAGGTAATTTGGCTGATTTCCTGGAAACCTGCAGCAGAAAGGGTATGATAAGAATCTGCCATGCCTTTTTTACCGCCGACGCAAGGATCCTCTTTTCCGCAAAGCATGAGAAGTGGCATGGTTTCATGGATATTTTTATATGCCTCTGGTTTATGCATCTGGATCATCAGGCAGTATAGGTCATGGAAAGCAGAACAGGTAAAGCCAATGCCACAATAAGGGTCGTTAAGATAGGCGTCTACTGTTTCAGGGTTGCTGCAAATCCAGTCTGCTTCTGTTCTTGGGTTTTTGACTGCCTTATTGAATGTGTCTACGCTGGCCTTTTGCAGGAAAGCAGATTTGTATTTTGGGCCGCGGAATTTTTGGAGCAGGGAACTGACAAAAAGCCCTGCCCAGACGCCTGCCTGATAATTTGGATAGCCAGAGAACACTGTTTTATCATAATATCCCGAATAGAGCTGTAAAAGTACACGGGCAATAATTGTTCCCATAGAGTGTGCAAACAGGTAAACAGGCAAGCCAGGGTATTTATAGTGGATAAATTTACGGATTTTTACCTGGTCAGAAATTAGTGCAGAATGCCCATTCTTTTCTTTGAAATATCCTAAGTCGGCCGCATCCATCCCGTGTCCCCTCATATCTGAAGTAACAACAGTGTAGCCGTTTTGGCATAAAAATTCAGCGAAATCTTCATACCGTTCCTGGTGTTCCTCCATGCCATGAATTATCTGTATTACGGCTTTTGGCTGCGTGGCAGGGAAGACGTGTACAGAAAGCTTATAAGAATCCTTAGCATTAATCTGAAAGCGTTTCATAAAAGTACCTTTCCTTTCTAAAATGGTATATGTCTTTTAACATAGTATTACTCCGGCGATTAAATGTCGATGAATTTTACGCAGAATAAATGCCTTAATGAATATTTTGTGCTAAATAGTATACCAACAGGGAATTTTTATGTAAAGGCTTTTTGTGAATTTTGGCAGGGCTAATGGAATTGTTAGTTACTATTCACAGCCAATCGTAGCCGGACTTAAGGAAATAAAAAATATCTTC
>CAJUJR010000118.1 GCA_910586605.1 uncultured Lachnospiraceae bacterium
AACAACTGATTGTGCAACAAGGATTTCATTTATAAAAGTTGTAAACTGGTGTTCTGTATATAAAGAAGAAAATGGATTTTTAAAGGTAATGGCACCTGATTTTGATAAAGCCATTGATATATTGAAAGAATTGCATTGGATAAAAACAGGGAAGAATGACGGGGAACTTAAATATTTAAAATCTATGCAAAATGCTCTCATTGAGCTTATAGCTGTACCCTACTGTAAGGATAATAAAGGTGACAAATCGAGGGGATATCCTTACAAGACTTTAGAGTTAGTTGCAAAACGTATTCAGGAAGATAAAAGAGTATTAAAGGAGAAAAAGAAAGGAAAAAATATAGAAGCTTCAAATAGTAAAAGGAAGTTAATTTTATCTTGGAAAGACAATATTCAGGATTATTGTTTTGAAGTTTTTGATGGTGCAAACAAAAGGTTGTTCTTAGAGAATAAAGAGGGAATTAATATAGATACAGCAGAAGGCTGGGACAATCTAACGGGCAGTTTTCTTACAAATAGTATTTATCGGATGCTTAAAATTTTGGATAAAAATTATGGATTTATAAAATCCCGTATGGATGGAGATGTTTTAAAAGGAATATATTTTTTGATTGAGAAATTAATAGATATAAAAGGAATGGGAAATATTGAAAAAGCAAAATTTATGGAATATATGCTTTCATATTTACCAGCGTCGATAGAAAATATGAAGCATAACGGTAAAGGGAAAATTGAAGTAGCTGACTATGCAAGAGTATTTGGGGATATGGCGAATATACTGAATAAATTTGATGTTTATGGGTTTATAAAAATATGTGAGGAAAGAATAAAAGGAGTAGATATAAAAGATGAACAAATAGAACTTATCCGAAGAAGAATATATTGTGAAAGCAGCGATTTTATTAGGGGCTGCTCTCAAAGCCAAAAGGAGGGGAATGATACTGTTAAATCCAAAAATACAATTTTTTTTGAACAGATATCAAGGGCAGTTTTATATAATATGTATTACAGGATACTGTACTAGATGCGAAGAATGTGACGAATGATTTCGTCGCATTCCTTTTTTTTTTTTTTTGGGGGTAATTTTCTATTACAATAGTGGGGATTGTACTATAATCATGCTTCTGAGATGCGTTGCCTGATTTCGTCGCAATTTTTTAAAATTTTAAAAAAAGTGTGACGACATATGTCTTAAAAAACATTTACAAGCTGCGGGTTGTGCGTTATTATGTTTTCAATGACTGGCCGGTCAAAAAAGTACTAGGAGGGATAATAATGGTGCGTCAAGCGGTTATTTTTGAAGGATGTAAAACGGGCGATGGAGCGTGTGGCAATTTCAATTCAGATGCGGGGGCAGCGTCTCGCGGCCCTGCTGTGCAACAGGTGAATAGTGGGCGGAGTGCGTTTTGGACTGATACTCCGAAGCCTGCTGTGAGGAGTAGGGGGTATGAGAACAACAGTTCAGTGCAAGTATCTGCAATGCTTCAGGATTATGGGCGCGTGACAGATGATAATTTTGCTTTGGTAAAAAGGCTAAAGGAAAAGCAGGCAGAATTGGATGCAGCAAATCAAAAAATTTGCAACCTGAAGGAAGGGTTTTATGGCTCAGATTGGCAGCTGCGCCAGGATGACGTGAATAACCGGATTTGGCTGTCTGACGGCAGAAAACATGAAATCCTGTTGGAGGGTGCGGTTAAAAAAGTCGTGGCATATACGCTGCAAAGTTTCAATGAGCTGCAGCTTGCTTTTGAGGTGAAGATCCATTTATCTTCTGGCAGCACAGAAACAGTTTTTATTAATTTGCATACTCTGGAAACGCCAAATTTATTAATTCGGGCATTTGAAATGCAGGGGATTTGTTTGAGGGTAAAACGTAGCAATAGTCTGAAGGGGCAGTTACTGAAACGGCTGATTTTGGGAAAGGTTTCGGAAACCATACCAATACCATATCAAAGTGGGTGGAGCGGGCAGACATTTTGCTTCTGTAATGAAAAAGGAAGCCGGAAACTAAAGCAGCTTGGTTTTTCTGTACCGTATATGCAAAGGAAGTTTTCAGAGAAACGGTTTTCTGTACGGGATTTCAGGCAGGGGATTGAAACATTATTTCTACAGCAGGGGGCTGAAAATGCAGTGCTTATATTGACAGTTGCGGCAGGCGGGATTCTGTATACACCGCTCTTCCAAAAAGGATATCGGCCGGATGTTTTATTTTCTTTAGAGGGCCATGTGCACTACATAAAAAGAATTAGGCACTGGCTTCAACCTTGGGAAAATGAGTTATGTGCAGGCCTGTCTCATAAGCAGGGTTTAGAAAAAGCTTTGCAAGACAGCCGGGATGAAATCTTTTTTTTGGTTGATAATGGAACGGCATACGAGTTGCGGCTAAGTCAGTTTTTGGATGGGCTTGCTCGAAATGGTGAACTGATATGCAGGAATGAGATTAAACAGTTTAATAGCATTCCATTACTGCTTACTGAGAGGAGAGGTGTCTGGGAAAAAGCAGGAGTCCCGCTTTTGAATTTACCATTTGTAATATGCGAGGACATTACTACTTTTAGCAAATCATTCACTTCGGCTTTTTGGCATTCGTTTTGTATTCACTTAAATGCAGGACAGGATTTCTGGAGGGAACGATTGGAAAAGGTAAACGCATCAGAGGATGACGGTATGGCATATCTTTCAGTATACAATTGGCTGGCGGCGGCTTATACGGTGTTCTGTCCTTTTATGCGAAGCATAATCGGAGCTAATATAATTTCGGAACATGATTTTTCTCATTTTGTGGCTGCTTGGTTACAGAATGTTGATGCGGGAAAACGGGTCGATATAGGGGACAAGTTTATTTTGGTGCTGCAGCAAATGAAAAAGAAAGGACAGATTGGGTTTGTATCCTTAGAAGTTTTTGAAAGGTTATCAATTGAAAAATATGTTTTTGCTGTTGATGAAGAGTTTGTATACATCTCCAAAGGGATTTTCTCAGCCCTTGTCAAAAAGTTCTTTCCGGGTTATTTGAATAAGGATGTGTACGGCTCTTTGGTTGAGAATGGAGATGCAAAGGGCGACAAGGACCATTTGTTTCCAAAGAGTCCCCAAAAACTAAATTTAGGTGGAAACCGTGAAAGGTTGGCACAAATTAGACGGCCGCTGTTGCTGTCTGATGCTGAACTAAAGTTGGAGGTATTGTAATATGCAGATAAGATGTGAAGCACTTTTAGGGAATTCTACAGGTATTGAAGTACGGTACGCTTTTGATTCCCGTTCTGAAAACAACCATATGGTGTTGCTTGGGATTTCCGGGTGTGGGAAAAGCACACAACTGGAACATATGGAAGCAGAAGTTATCCTGCAAGGTAAAAAAGTTATTGAACTGGACTTTTCGGATAGCAGTTGCTCGAAAACTTCTCTGAAAGCACAAAGCCATTCGATAGATGTAAGAAGTAATTCTATTGTTTCGCCTTTGGCGAAGCGAAGCAATGTTTATGGACAGCCAGAGGATTCCATTGACTTTTCAAAGCGGGTAACAGATTTGCTTTCTGGAGCATTATGCTTTAAATCAAGGCAGCGTTCTTTACTTTATGAAGCGGTAAAAATGGCAGCCGAGGGGTGTGACCATATAACATTTTTGGGAATCATGCAACAGGGGGCTGGCAGAAGTTATTTCAACATCCAAAACCGATTCAGGTACTATCGTTATCAGGATTCCCGCCTGCTGAACGGAAGGTGGTTGCTGAACTGCTCCTTGACGATTTGCACAATTTTTTAACAGAGTGTGGGCCAGGGCGAAACGATTTTATTCTGGTTTTGGATGAATGCCAAAATTTGCGGCTCACATCTGATATGCCGACTGCTTTTTTACTGTCGCAGGGACGGAAATACGGATGCGGGGTCTGGCTTGCAACACAAAGCCCTGACTATTTTAAACGTGATGAACTCGCACAATTATACCAGCCGGCTTTGGTTTTAAATTTTCAGCCAAATGTAGTTGAACGGCAGAAAATTTGCCGTAGACTGGCAAAAAATGAAAAGGAAAAAGCGGCCTTGCTGGATATGTTTGAGCAGTTGGGGCGTGGACAGTTCGTTGCTTCCGGTCATTTTATAAAAACATCAGGTGCTTTGTCGGAGTACGGACATTTATTGGTGGATAATGTATACGGGTCGTGAATTTGCTGGCATTCAATTATATATTATATTGATGGAGTAATGAAATTTATAAAGGTTTTAATGCCAAGTTTTCCGGCCTGTTCCTATTTTATAATGGCAGACCGGAACGATTAAAACCATTATAACCTGTTTTGGTGTAAATGTAAAGAAATTTGGAAAGGAGAGCTTGTATCATGACAAAAGAAATAAGCTTGGAAAAAAATGTTTGCTCACTTTGGAAGAAGCTGCTTTATATACAGGGCTTGGGCAAAATAAGCTTCGTGATATCAGCAGTGACGAACAGTGTGATTTTGTGCTATGGAATGGGGCAAAACGGATGTTTAAAAGGGAGAAATTGAAAGACTATTTGTATAGCGCATATTCAATTTAATCTGAAGGCTTGGGCCTTTATGGGCTATGGGTTTTTGCCTATAGCCTCCTTTTGGTACAGAAAATGAGGAAATGGATAGTAACTTTTATTAAAGGAAGGAGTGGAACAGCATTGGCAAAAAGATATGACAAGAACCACCGTCTGTTAAAAACCGGGGAGGTACAGAGGGCGGATGGGTATTATACTTACCGATGGACTTCACGCAACGGGAAGCGGCATAGTGTAACAACACGTACACTGGAAGAGCTGCGGAAAAAGGAGGAAGAAATTAACAGGGATGTATCAGACGGCATCCGGGCAGATGCACAGAATGTTACTTTAAATGATATCTTTGAATTTTGGAAGCACTTAAAGAGAGGGTTAAAAGATAATACCTTCCAGAATTATTGTTATATGTATGGGCAGTTTGTATCAGAGGATATTGGGAAACTGCGTATCCAGAAGATAAAGAGGTCTGACATAAAAGTGTTCTATAATAAGCTGGCAGATGAACGGCATCTTAAAATTGCCACAATAGACAATATCCATACCGTCTTACATCAGGTTCTACAGGTGGCTGTTGAAGACAATTATGTGAGGAATAATGTATCAGACAACATTTTAAAAGAACTGAAACAGAGCCATAATTTTGACAGCAGCCATAAAAGGGCGTTAACCGTGCCGGAACAGGAACTGTTCCTTGGCTTTCTGGCATCGGAAAAAACACAATACCATCATTGGTATCCTATTTTTACGGTAATGCTTGGGACGGGGATGCGTGTTGGCGAAATCTGCGGACTGCGTTGGGAAGATGTTGATTTTGAGGAAAATGTGATTGAAGTAAGCCATACTTTAGTATATTACAACCACAGAAATGAAGGGGGCTGTTATTTTAATATACATACACCGAAAACAGCAGCAGGAAGCCGCCAGATTCCAATGACAGATGACGTCAGGAATGCACTTTTGAGGGAAAAGGCGTATCAGGAATTTAATAATTTGCACTGTAAAGTGGCTGTAGATGGATATACTAATTTTATATTCATTAACCGCTTTGGCAATGTCCAGCATCAAGGGACATTAAACAAAGCTTTGCGCAGGATTATCAGGGACTGCAATGACAGGGAATTGTCCAAAGGGAGAAAAAATCCTGTCCTTCTGCCTAATTTTTCCTGCCATTCTTTAAGGCATACATTTACAACCCGGCTGGTAGAAGCTGGCATAAATATTAAAGTGATACAGGAACTTTGTGGGCATACCCGTTCTGATACTACCCTTGATGTTTACACTACCGTTACCAAAGAACTAAAACAGCGGGAATTTGGCAATTTTGAGCAGAAGCTGAAACAACAGAAAAAGGAGTGGGAACAGATATCTGAAAGTCAGAATATGGTACAGAAAGATTAGCAGTTTTTATGTATCTGGAAAGCTGCCAGAAAGAAATCGTTATAGTGTTCACAAATGGCCATACCAGCAGGAATATGAAACCTGCCTGAAAAATCTGCCTGTTTCAACAGAGATTTTCAGATATAATGAATTTGTGGTAATGTGCTTTTTGTGAAGGCTATACGATAGGTTAAACCAGACAGGGAGAAAACTAACCTATTCGCTATTATAGCAAACATATCATGCAGATATGGATTAGGATTGGGTTAACACAATCTGATGGCTGCTATCCCTGTAGGCATCACCATGTAGTATATTTAATAACTTCGTATTTTTCCATTGTCATTCAAGCATAATACTTTACAAAGTCTTTGACTCAGAATAAACGCATGAATGAAAAAAACATACATTTTTTGAGTTTTTTTGTTAT
>CAJUJR010000119.1 GCA_910586605.1 uncultured Lachnospiraceae bacterium
AATATATAAAACTGTCGGTCTCATGCCGCACATGATAGAAAACATACAGAGGGAAGATATTTTTTATTGGGATTTGGCTACGATTGGCTGTGAATAGTAACCATGAATTGTAAAAAGTAATTGCTGTTGCCCTGATTCTAATCAGAGTAAAAGTTGAAATATTTGAAATGTTATAGTACAATCGGAAATTGGTATTAATATAAAAAACAGGAGGAACTATGAGCGAATATACTGGAAAGGAAATTGTGGTATTAGAAGGGCTGGAAGCAGTCCGCAAGCGCCCCGGCATGTACATTGGTTCAACTGGCAGCCGCGGGCTCCACCACCTAATCTGGGAAATTTTAGATAACAGCATTGACGAACATCTGGCAGGTTATTGCACGGAAATCAATATTACTGTCCAGAAAGATGGGGGCATTTGTGTAGAAGACAATGGCCGCGGCGTCCCAATTGACATCCATCCAACCAAAAGGATTCCGACAGTACGTGTTGTATATACAATTCTCCATGCCGGCGGAAAGTTTGGGAACGGGGCATACAAAGTATCCGGCGGGCTGCACGGCGTTGGCTCTTCTGTTGTCAACGCACTGTCTACCCATATGGTTGTGGAAGTAAAAAAAGACGGTTTGGTCTACCGTGATGAATATAAAAATGGCGGGCATCCTGTCACGCCTCTGGATAAAGGGCTTCTTCCTTCTGTCGGAAAATGTGCGAAGTCTGCTTCGGGTACAAAAGTTACTTTTTACCCGGATGGTGAAATTTTTGAAACGATTGTTTTCAAAGCAGATGTTATAAAGAAAAAATTAAAAGAAATCGCCTTTTTAAATAAAGGGCTAAAACTGAACTACAAAAATGAAATAGATGGCGAAGAACGTGTTTACCTGGAGAAATATGGGATTAAAAGCTTTGTAAGCTATATTAACCGGGATGCTTCCGTATTACATGAAGAACCTGTCTATATTGAGGGAAAAAGTGGTGATATTGAAGTAGAGATTGCGTTCCAATATACTGGCAATTTTTCGGAACAGATTAACCCATACTGCAACCGAATCAACGTTGTAGACGGCGGCACATTAGTGACAGGGTTTAAAACAGCCCTGACAAGGGTTATGAACCAATATGCAAGGGAACTTGGCGTCCTAAAGGAAAAAGATGATAATTTTGATGGCAAAGATATCCGAAATGGGCTGGTTGCGATTATTTCTATCAAGCACCCCGACCCACAGTTTGAAGGGCAGACAAAGACAAAGCTTGGGAACACTGATGCCAAAAGCGCGGTAGATGAGGTTTTCAGTACAGAAGTGCAGCATTACCTGGATAAAAATGTAGAGATACTGAAAAAAATCCTGGATAATTCCTTAAAGTCTTACAATGCCCGACGGGCAAGCGACAAAGCAAGGACAGCCGTTTTAAAGCAGCTCAATGATATGGACACCAAAAGCAAGCTTGCCGCATGTACATCAAAGAAACCAGAAGAATGCGAGGTTTACATTGTCGAGGGAGATTCCGCAGGCGGCACTGTAAAAACAGCACGAAACCGTAAAACCCAGGCGGTCCTTCCACTCCGTGGCAAGATTTTGAATGTAGAAAAAGCTTCTTTAGAAAAAATCCTGCAAAACAATGAAATCAAAGCAATGATTGCCTCTTTTGGGTGCGGAATCGGAGAAGAATTTGATATTACCAAACTCCGCTATGACAAAATCATTATCTTAACAGATGCCGATGTAGACGGCGCACATATCAGCACATTGCTGCTTACCTTTTTCTACCGCTTTATGCCAGAACTAATTTATGAAGGAAAAATTTACCGCGGCCTGCCGCCTCTTTATAAAGTAGATTTTGAAAATAAAAAGCTGGAAAAAACAAAACCAGGAAGAAAACAAAAGAAGGATATAAAACATTCAGAATATATTTTTAATGATTTTGAATTGGAAAAATTCCGCAAAAATAAAGATAATAAAATTATAAGCATCCAGCGATACAAAGGGCTTGGAGAAATGGACGCTGAACAGCTTTGGGAAACTACGCTAAACCCGGAAAGCCGTATCTTGGCACAGGTTTCCATTAGCGACACCGTGGAGGCAGACGATATTACTACTACATTAATGAGCAGCAACGTTCCTCCAAGGCGTCAGTTTATTATGGAAGAAGCGAAGTATGCCACACTGGATATCTAAGGGACTGTAAATCATTTATTTACAGTTCCTAATGGAGGAAAAAGAAAATGGAACAATCAATTATACAATTGGATTTTGCAGATGAAATGAAAAATTCCTACCGCGATTATGCCGTCAGCGTTATTATATCGCGCGCCCTTCCCGATGTCAGGGATGGGTTAAAGCCGGTGCAGCGCAGGATTCTATATGCCATGACGGAACTTGGGCTCTCCCCGGAAAAACCGCACAGGAAAAGCGCACGTATTGTCGGGGATACGATGGGTAAATACCATCCGCATGGCGACAGTTCAATTTATGATGCACTGGTCCATATGACAGAAGAATATTCCCTGACACTTCCACTTGTAGACGGACATGGGAATTTTGGCTCAATCGACGGGGACAGCGCCGCAGCTATGCGTTATACAGAAGCCCGGCTTTCCGCTGGGGCAATGACTCTCCTGAATAACCTGGAAAAAGGGCTTGTCCCATTTGGCCCAAACTTTGATGAAAGCGAGAAAGAACCTCTTGTACTGCCTGCAACACTTCCAAACCTTTTAGTAAACGGAACCACCGGAATTGCTGTTGGCATGGTGACAAATATACCCCCACATAACCTTGGGGAAGTTATAGACGGCATCATTGCTTACCTTAAAAATCCGGAAATTACTACAAAAGGGCTGATGAAATATATTAAAGGACCGGATTTCCCCACAGGCGCAATGATTACAAATGCTGATGATATTTTATCCATCTATGAAACAGGGGAAGGGAAATTAACCCTGCGTGCAAAGACAGAAATTGAAGAAAGTGATTATGGCAGAAAAAATATTGTCATTACAGAAATCCCTTATACTGTTGCTGGGAGCAAGTCCAAATTATTGGAAAACCTTGTTTCCCTGGCAAAAGATAAAATATTTGACGAAATCTATGACGTCCGCGATGAATCCTCCAAAGAAGGCATCCGCCTAATTGTTGAAGTAAAGAAAGACCGGAATATTGAAAACCTGTTAAATGGGCTTTACAAAAAAACGGCAATGGAAGATACTTACAGCGTCAATATGCTTGCTGTCAAAGATAAGCAGCCAATTACATTTACGTTAAAACATTTAATCCAGGAGTTTGTTTCTTTTCAGGAGGAACTTTACACAAAGGAATATAAATATTTGCTTGCCAAAGCAAATGACCGCCTGGAAATTGTGGATGGCTTAATTAAAGCAACTGACGTAATTGATTTAATTATTGAAATCCTGCGTGGCAGCGACTCCATCAAACAGGCAAAAGGCTGCTTAATTAACGGGGCAACCGACGGCATTAACTTTAAAAGCAAAAAATCAGAAAAAGAAGCCGCTACGCTCTGTTTTACAGAACGGCAGGCAGAAGCAATCCTTACAATGCCTCTTAGCAGGTTAATCGGCCTGGAATTGCTAAAACTCCATCAGGAGGGGGATCAACTCCGAGGCAATATAGCAGAATATATCAATATTTTAAGTGATAAAAAAGAACTCCACAAAATTATCATCACACACCTGAGGGAATATAAGAAAAAATTTGGCCGGGAACGCTTGACTGTACTGGATAACCTAACAAAAGAAAAATATGTTGAAGAAATTAAGGAAGAAGAACTTTATGTGCTGATAGACCGTTTCGGATATGCTAAAACGATAGACACCGCAAGCTATTCCCGCCTTTCTGAAGAAACACTTGCAGATTACACACATATTATTTCCCTGAAAAACACAGACCGCCTCTGCGTCTTTACCGAAGAAGGGAATATGTACCAGATTAAAGCAATGAATATCCCAAAAGGGAGAAGCCGTGACAAAGGGGTTTTGATTCAATCCCTTTGTAAATCAGACCGGGAAACAATTATTTTATATATTTCTGCGGAAGCCCTCTTTGAATCTCAGCTTTTCTTTGCAACAAGAAAAGGCTTTGTAAAACAGGTGGCGGGAATTTCCTTTGATACAAACCGCTCTGTCATTGCTTCCACCAAATTAGATAAAGATGACAGCATTGCCGGAATCACCCCATTAAATGTAATGGAAGCAATTAACCCGGATGCCAAAGTTGTCCTAATCACAAAAAAAGGGCTTTCTCTTGGTTTCCCACTTTATGAAGTCAGCGAACTGAAAAAAACAAGCCGCGGCGTAAAGGGGATTACTCTGGAAGATGACGATACCGTCCGGTATGCCGCTGTTGCCATGCCAGACTGTGACGAGCTTATCTTTGAGCAAAAAAAATATGACCCACAAAAAATCCGTAACCGTAAACGGGCGGCAAAAGGGCAAAAAGCAAAGATTAAAAAGTCAAATGCCCTATAGCAAAGCTAACATGGCATAAAAAAACGCACCGCCTGCGCTGGTGCGCTAACAAGAATTGCAAAGCAATTCTTGTTAGCAACCACTATGTTACAGAGCAATTTCCTATCACCTAAAAAAGAATGCCACCTCCTGGCGGCATCCTAATACTCATATACATTATTTTGCTTAATCTTCGGTTTCTTCTAATTCGCTATCCTCTTCAGGCTCTTCCTTCTGCTCCTCTTCCACATCTTCTTCATCTTCAAGGTCTAAGGTTACATAGTCCCTATCATCTTCCTCATCCCCGAAAACATCATCAAAATCGTCATCGTCGAAATCATCATAATCATCTTTTGATTTCTTTTTGCCAAAGAGATACATTACCCCGGCGATACCACCAGCAATTGCCCCAGCGGCCACCACTAATTTTACTAATTTCTTCATAAATATCCTCCGTTCTGTTTTATTATAATTTATTTTGTGGTTAATTTCCGGCTGATATGGGACAGATACGGATCCAATCCTTTTTCCATTGCAAGCGCTTCCTGCATATCATAATCCACAAACTCACCATCTTTATATCCTACTACACGGTTTGATTTACCCTCACATAAAAGTTCTACGGCTTTTGTCCCCAACGCAGAAGCATATACGCGGTCTTTACAGGTTGGGTTTCCTCCGCGCTGGATATGTCCCAGAATCGTCGCCCTTGTTTCGACGCCTGTTGCAATCTCAATTACCTTTGCCATCTCATTAGAATTACCAATACCCTCTGCATTTACTATAATATGGTTCTTTTTGCCAAGACGGCGGCGATCCTGAATCTTACTTATAATTTTCTGAATATCCCCATTATATTCTTCTGTTGTCAAAATATACTCCGCGCCACTGGCAATTCCTGTCCAAAGGGCAATATGGCCTGCTGTACGCCCCATTACTTCAACAATGCTGCAACGCTCATGGGATTCTGAAGTATCCCTTAATTTATCCATCGCTTCCATAGCAGTGTTAATAGCAGTATCAAAACCAATCGTATATTCTGTACAGGCAATATCCAAATCAATTGTCCCTGGTACGCCAACTGTATTAATACCATACTGGGCAAGCTTACTGGCGCCATTAAAAGAACCATCTCCACCGATTACTACGATACCATCAATACCATGTCTTTTACAAATCTCTGCACCTTTTTTTTGATATTCTTTCTTTTTAAATTCAGGACAACGTGCTGTGTACAAAATCGTACCACCTGTCTGGATAATATTAGATACATCAAGAGTCCCCATATCCACAATATCTTCCTCCAACAGGCCGGCATAACCACAACGGATTCCCTTTACCTTTACACCGTTTGCGATACCGGTACGGACTACTGCGCGAATCGCAGCATTCATTCCAGGCGCGTCACCACCACTGGTCAATACACCAATCGTTTTTACTGAATCGCTCATAATGCCCTCCTTTTCCTTCTCAACATTCTATATACGATTTTACGCTAAAATTCATGATTTTTCAATACTCTTTTCATATTTTTACAGGGCAGTAACGATGTACTGTTACTATTCGCGGCCAATCGTAGCCAGATCTCAATAAAAAATATCTTCCCTCTGTATGTTTTCTATAATGTGCAGCATGAGAAACTGACAGTTTTACATATTTTCTGTAGAAAGCGAAAGTTTTGCCTT
>CAJUJR010000120.1 GCA_910586605.1 uncultured Lachnospiraceae bacterium
CTTATGGGAGCAATGCATCTACTTTTGGCAAATTTTATTGCTCGTGAGTATATATTATAAATAAAACAACATGCTCTAATACAATGCTTCTTTAAGCACTTCCAAATTTTCTTGCATCAATTCCAGATATCCAATCCCTTTGTCAAAATCCTGCTTGCTAATATTATGGACTGCATTTAACTGCGCTTTTTTTGCGCCCGTTTCATCACAGATTGTATTGCACATCTGCTCACTGGAAAGTTCCATATGAAATACAACGGGTATCTTATCTTCCTCCACCTTCCTTATCAAAAAGGCAATCGTTTCTGCACTTGCCCCTGTCTGCGTTGAGCAGCCCGGAAATGCAGCATAATAATCCAAACCATACGCATCAGCAAAATACCGGAACGGAAATCGATCCGCAACAATAATTTCTTTGCGCACCCCATTTTCAATTAACTGCCGGAAGGAAGCATCCATATCCTGGAGTTTTTCTATATAGGCCGCTGCATTCTCTTTATAAAATCCTTCGTTTTCCTGATCCATGCTGCAAAGCTTTTCACAAAGGCCTTCTACAATCTGTATGGCATTGGGAGGCGATGTCCAAACATGTTCATCAAATTCTTTTTCCCCGGCGTCTTCCTCCTCCCCTTCAGTTTCCATTCCCTCTACCAATTCCTCTTCCACAACAGTATCTACACAGTCCATCAACCGGATTGTCTGTAAATTTTCGCTGTCAACCGATTCAATAATTTTATCTGCCCATGCATCTGACTCACCGCCGATTGTTACAAATAAATCTGCCTCCTGCACCTGCATAATATCTTTTGGCGTAGGGTCAAAAGCATGGAGATCTGCCCCTGGAAGCATCAGCATTTCTAATGAAATCCTATCTCCTGCAATATTTCTTAAAAAGTCGTATTCCGCAAATACCGTAGCAACCACTTTCAGCCTTTTATCATTCTTTTGAGGGTTTCGTCCACCTGTGCAGCCAGCCATGCAAAAAAACAAGCTGCATAACAGCACAATCCCTATCCCTTTTTTCCATCTCCACATAAAAATCCTCATTTCTGAGCGTCTGCCGCGAAGAGGCGGTGAGAAACCTGCGAATGCAGTTTCTCATCTGCCATCATAGCTATTTGTTTTCGCCCAGAAACAAATAGCCGTGTGAAAAATAAATACATCAGCATTATTTGCCACACTAATCCCCTATCTAATGTTAGGAACTGTTAAAAAATTACTCATGACAATCACTTGTCTAAATGTCCATCTACGACATCAGAAAATCTTGACATAGCCCACTATGCCTGCGATTTTCTTCTTTGTAGCTGAACATTTAGACAAGTGATTGTCACAAGTAATTTTTTAACAGTTCCTTACTATCCAACATGAAATCATTGCAAAAAAAACATTTGTATATTATACTTAACTAAATTTCAGCTGTCAAGAAATGTACCCAATTGCTATTCTAAACATTAAAAGGAGACTTATCATGGATATTATCAAAAAAAACTTAAATGTCATTATTCTTTGCCTGTTTGAAATATTTGCAGGCATATTGCTTTTTATTAACCCTGTCAGCTTTACTGTTAGCATTATTGCTGGAATCGGCATTGTCCTGCTGATTATTGGAATCCTTTCTATTATTTCCTATTTTAAAACAGAACCTGGCAAGGCTGCAATACAGCAAAGCCTTGCAAAAGGGCTGCTGTTTTCTGCCGCCGGGTTATTCTGCTTATTTAAATCCCAATGGTTTATTGTAACCTTTCCTTTATTAACTATTTTATATGGGGTTCTAATTTTAATTACAGGGCTTGTAAAAATCCAATGGGCTGTTGATTTGCTCCGTATGAAAATCCAGAAATGTTTTTTTGCTGCAATTGGCGCTGCACTCTCCTTGCTGTTTGCCGCTGTAATCTTAATGAACCCATTTAATTCTACTGTTTTCCTCTGGAGATTTGTAGCCATTTCCCTAATCCTTGAAGCAATCTTAGATATTGTAACACTGTTCCTGAATTATAATGGTAAAAAAGAGCCAGAAGAATCCTCCCTGCCATAAAACAAAAACTTTTTTAGCACGACCCCACAATTCTATAATAAATTACTCAATAGGAAGAACATCTAAAATCTCCAAACACATTCCAAAAATTGTTTGGAGATTTTGTCATATATACTAATTTTTTGGTTAAAGAACATTATTTTTTTAGCAGTTTTTTACAACAAAATCTAAAATTTTTGAATGACAACAGAAAAAAATTCTATGTTTTAACATAAATATATTTGTTATACTTCCAATATCAACCAAGCCACGGTACAAAAAATTTAAACGGAGGTGTACAGTATGAAAAAAGGACTTAAGACAAAATTGCTCAGCGGCATCTGTGCAGCAGCATTAGTATGCGGAAGCTTTGCTGGCATTCCTGAAAAACCTGCAATGGCAGCGGAAACGCAAAACCGTATAGAAGATTTTGCAAATGTGCTGGACATTACAGCAAATCCAAGCGAAACAATTTATGCGGCTTACAGTACAAATAAGTACAATAATTTTTCTGATTTAGGCGCATGGCACGGATATTACCTGCATGAGCCAACAGCCCAGCAGCTTTATGGGGGCTTTGCCGGACCAGTTATTATCGCAGAAGAATATCCTGCAAACTTATCCGATGCTTTTAACAAAATTGTAATCTCAGATGCAGAAGGGAATGTATATGATTTGTCGGCTGCATTATCTTCTACTGCGACAAAACAGACATACTATCCTGGAAAATTAGTACAGACCTATAGTATTAAAAACCTGAATCTCAAATTAGAGCTGATTTATGTGTCAAACCGTACAGCATTAGTCCGTACGACAATCACAAATACATCAGACAAAGACCTTACCTTAAACGTTAAATGGGAAGGGAAGCTTTTTGAGAAAGCAGGAAGCATTGATATGGGTACAAGCCTCGCTGCTACTGATAAAGGCGTGGAAGTGCAGTTTGAAGAAATCCGCAATACATGGAATTATCTGACAAGGGCAGAAAACCGCTTTAATATCGTATTTGACCAGGCAGTAGATACAACCATATCTGAAGATGGCATGTCCTATGAATCAAAGATGCGCAACAGCCTGTCACTTCCAAAAGAATCTTCTTTTACAACCTGCCAGACACAGAGCTATACCTTTACGGCAGCAGAAGAGCAAAAAGAACTTACAGACAGCAGCACAGTCCTTGCAAATCCTGACAAATATTTTGAAGAAAACACAGCACGCTGGCAGGGATATCTGGACAAAACTTTCCAGGGGGCAGAAAAAAATGCCAGGAAACCTTATCGGGACGCTGCTGTAAAATCCATAGAAACACTGGTAACAAACTGGAGAAGCGCTGCCGGTGCTATAAAGCATGATGGCGTTGTCCCTTCTATGTCTTATAAATGGTTTATCGGCATGTGGGCATGGGATTCCTGGAAGCAGGCAGTAGCTACGGCACGTTTTAACGGGGAATTGGCACAGGATAATATCCGTGCACTCTTCGACCACCAGATTAAGGATAATGATTCCCTGCGCCCTTATGATGCTGGAACAATTATTGACTGTATTTTCTATAACAAAAATGAAGCCAGGAACGAAGACAGCGGCAACTGGAATGAAAGAAATTCAAAACCGCCTCTGGCAGCATGGTCTGTGTGGAATGTATTTAAGCAGACACATGATACAGAATTTTTAAAAGAAATGTATCCTAAGTTAGTAGCATACCATAACTGGTGGTATACAAACCGTGATACAGACCAAAACGGCATCGCTGAATATGGGGCTATGGTTGACGATGCACATTATGTATGGAAAGAAAACGAAGCAACTGGCGAATGGTATATTGAAAAAGATGCAGCAGGCGAGCCGCTCGTTGACGATAATGCAGTTATTGAGGCGGCAGCATGGGAAAGCGGCATGGACAATGCAACACGTTTTGATGTGGAAGGGAACGGTCCAGACGATATTGGCGTAAAAGTCTTTAAAAACAAAGATGCTTCCGGAAAAGTAATCGGGTATTCCATTAACCAGGAATCCGTAGACTTAAATGCGTATTTATATGCAGAAAAAGGATTTTTAAAATCTATGGCGGAAGAACTTGGAAAAACGGATGAAGCAAAACAGTATGAAAAAGAAGCGGTGAAAGTAAAAGAATATATCAACACAAAAATGTTTGACGATGCAACAGGATTTTATTATGATTTACAGACAAGCCAGGATGGTTCTGAGAAAAAACTGCTTGTCAACCGCGGAAAAGGCACAGAAGGATGGCTGCCGCTCTGGGCAAACTTAGCAACGGTTGAGCAGGCAGAAAAAGTAAAAGAAAATATGGTTGATACGGAAAAATTCAACCTGAAAGTCCCATTCCCAACTGCCGCAAAAGATAATGATAAGTTCACGCCTGCTACCTATTGGAGAGGACCCGTTTGGTTAGACCAAGCTCTCTACGGAGTAGAAGCGCTGCAAAATTACGGCTATACAGAAGAAGCACGGGAAATGGCTTATTCCTTGTTTGACAATACAGAAGGCCTATTAGGCGATGGAGCAATCCGTGAAAATTATAATCCGGTTACCGGAGAAGGCCTCCATACAAAGAACTTTAGCTGGTCAGCATCTGCATTCTACCTATTATACCAGGATACGTTAACAGGTTCCGATACGACTTCACAGACAGGGATTGCTTCCCCATATGCAGAATTAACAGCATTCAAAAAGACAACTGCAAAGATTGCAAGCTTAAAGAGTTCTGCCAAAAAACAGGCAACAATAAAAGCAAAAGCAGTTTCCGGGGCAGAAGGATACCAAATAACATACGCAGATAATAATAAGTTTAAAAATGCTGTAAATATAAACACCTCTTCCGTTACAAAGACAATTAAAAAATTAAAGAGCAAAAAAACTTATTATTTCAAAATCAGGGCATACAAAACTGCAAATGCTAAGAGAACCTACACACAGTACAGTGCAGTGAAAAAAGTAAAAATAAAATAAATTATTTTTACAGCCCAAAGGGGCTGGCGTACTAAATTTTAGTACGCCAGCCCCTTTTCACGCTTTTTCTTTTACAGGAAACCAAATCTCACTAACATAGTCATCCGAGGTGTTATCTCCCGGCAAATAATTTTCAATCTCATAGTCAGATATCAATTCATAATCTGCCCCTGGAAGCCACTCACGGTAAATAATATCCCACATCCTTTGTATTGCATCCGGCGTAGGCCCAACGCATTTAAAAATAGCCCATGTATAAGCCGGGATCGTAATGACCTGAAACCCTTCCGGTATCTCTTTTACATCATCTGCATCGCATCCAATCCCATACATAAATTCCCCTGCACCATCCTTTTCCTGGGCACAAATCCCCAAATATCCCGGCGCCTTTTTGTATATTTCATTTTGATAATACTCCTCCCAAAATGCAGGAATCCCCTTTTTACTGCTTTCATCCGTAAACATTTTAGCGTAGACGATCAGTTTAAATCCCTCTTTCCTCTCAACCCGGTAATCCATTATAGTACCTCCTTCCACAGATATTTTTATAGCCAGTTTATTGAAGGACTTCAGTTCATTCCCCTTTTTTGCCTGGCTTGGGGTTATTCCATGAAATCTGGTAAAGGCCTTCGTAAAACTTTCCGGCGAATTGTAACCATATTTTAAGGCAACATCAATAACTTTTGCATTTTGCCTGGTTAATTCCTCTCCTGCCAAAGACAGCCTCCTCTTCCTAATGTATTCCCCCACAGCCATACCGGTTAAAACGTTAAATGTCCGCTGGAAATGAAAGACTGAAATATGTACATATCTGGCAACATCTTCACAATATATATCTTCCATTAGATGGTTTTCCATATATTCTATTGCCCTATTGATTGACTGTATCCATTCCATGCCTGTACCCTCCTGATAAATATTTTATTTGTTTGCCCCAAAAAAATCCTGTCTTTTTGTGCTCAATCATATCAATTTATGGGGAAAGTATGAATATATTACTCCGGCGGTTAAATGTCGATGAATTTTACGCAGAATAAATTTTCATCTG
>CAJUJR010000121.1 GCA_910586605.1 uncultured Lachnospiraceae bacterium
GGGAAGATATTTTTTATTTCCTTAAGTCCGACTACGATTGGCTGTGAATAGTAACTTTTTTTCATAGGGGCAGAAATTTCCTTTGCAAAAAGCTTTGCAATAAAAATCTGTTTGTTATATACTATAGTGGTTTATGAGAATTACTATTTCAGAAATGAGGGGGAAGATACTAGTGATGAAGAGAAAGAAAGTATGGATAGGGGCGGCCTGTCTTGCCGTGTTGCTTTGCGCAGGGGCGTTTGCTGCATTTATTTATATAAAAGGGCAGGCAGAGGAACATTTTGCAAAAGGTACTATATTAAATGGCGTTGATGTGTCGGGGATGACATTAGAGGAGCTGGATAAGCGTATTGGCCAATATTCTATTGATGTTGTGCAAAAGGATAGGGATGGTGAAAGTTTTTCTGAAACAATTTTAGGAAATGAATTTAATATTGGGATTGGCCAGAACGAGGATGCCGCAAAGAAAGTATTGCGGGAGCAGGGGATTTTACAATATCTGCTGGGAAAGGGTACAGAACATACTGTTGAAAACTGGGTGGAATATGACGAGAAAAAGCTTGAGGATGCCATCCGCAGATTGTCCTGTTTTGATACGTCTAAAACGGCAGAGCCAGAAGATGCCCATATTTCAAAATACAACAAGGCGGAAGGCTGTTACCGGATAATTGCGGAGTCTGATGGGAATACGCTGGAAGAAGGAGAAGCATTTGATGTAATCATGAAGGCGGTTCATCAAATGGAGCCAGAAGTTAACCTTCTTGAAGAAGGCTGTTATAAAATGGCGGCGGTCGCAAGTGATGACAAGGCATTGGCGGAGCTGCTGGAGGAATTAAATGCATATGTTGGGACAAAAATTACTTATCATTTTGGGACAAAGAAAGAGGTCGTAGATGGTAAACTGATTTCTAAGTGGATTAAGGTAAATAAAAAGAATCAAGTGGTTTTTAAGAAGGAAAAAATCAGTGAATTTGTTGCTTCACTGCGGCGGAAATACGATACGATTTTCCGTTCCAGAAAATTTAAAACCAGTTATGGAAAGAAGATAACAGTTGAGGGCGGCGACTATGGCTGGTGGATGAATTATACAGAAGAGGAAAAGCAGCTTTTGAAGCAGATTAAGAAAAAAAAGAGCGGGAAAAGGACGCCAGTATACTATCAGACAGCGAAAAGCTATGGGGCAAAGGATTATGGGGATTCTTATATAGAAATTAACTTAACCATGCAGCAGGTCTTTTTGTACATTAATGGGAAGAAAATACTAGAAACTGATTGTGTAACAGGAAATTCTGCCCGCGGTTATGATACGCCTGCAGGTGCGTACAGCATTACTTATACAGAACGGGATGCAACATTAAAAGGGGAAAACTATGCTACGCCAGTAAAGTACTGGATGCCGTTTAACCATAATATAGGGTTGCATGACGCAAATTGGCGGAGTCGTTTTGGCGGTGAGGAATATAAGAGAAATGGCTCGCATGGCTGTGTGAACCTTCCTCCTGAAAAAGCAGAAAAGATTTTTAAGTATGCTGAAAAAGGGATGCCGGTAATTTGTTATCATCTTGAAGTGAAAGAGGATAAAACAAAAGAACAGGATAAGAAAAAAGATGGGCAGGATAAGAAGGACAGGAAAAGTGGTTTAGGGCAGCCTGCACACTAATTTGGGAAAATAAACAATCTCTTATGTGCAAGCGCTACGAGTCTGTCTGCTTACTGGAATTCGCCGTAAAAAGTAACTTTAATTAGCGAAGTTTGTCAATATATAGGTTTTATGCTATACTAGAGCAAAATATAGGCGGCGATAAGGCATTGTCTAGAAATTTTAACGGCGCAGTGGTGCGGAACAGGTGGTTTCATACTTTAATTTCTGGCCGGATGGAGCACTAGCCATAAGTTGATAAAAGTTTAATATACAAAGAGAAAGAATGGAGTATTGGTGGTATGGAAAAGAGTTCACAGGCTAAAATAATTAGTTGGAATATGAATCATGGGGAAATCTGCGCCAGCGCGGCGAGGATATCGACTACAAAAGGAAATGCAGCAGAAATTCTTGAGAAGGCTAAAGAGAATGAAAAAAATGGGGAATTGGTTCAAAAGGTTTTGGCGTCAGGGCATAAATCTGTGATTGAACATGCTGTTTTTACAATTGCTTTTTGTGATGTTTCTGCTTTTGTGGAACAGTTTTTTATTGAATCCCGTCTGGCTTCTTTTACTGTGAAATCAAGGCGTTATGTGGATTTTAGCAGTCTTGGTTACTATATTCCACAGGAATTAACAGGAAAAGAATTGGAAAGCTACTGTAGTTATATGGATATGCTGTTTTTGGCATATCAGAAGATGTTGGAAAATGGAATCCCAAAAGAAGACGCCCGTTTTTTGCTTCCATACTCTTTCCATAGTAACTTATATTGTACGGTAAATGCCCGTGAGTTAATTTACTGGATTCAGTCAATACAGTGTGGGCGTGGCAAGGATATCCCTGAGTTGCAGGATTTGGCAGGCCAGTTAGCAGAACAGATGGGTAAGGTATTTCCATGCCTTCTTCCTGAACTTGAAGCAGGCAGAGAAAATAGCAATATGGAGGAAGAAGTTTCCTATGAGCCAAAAGTCCGGAATTCAATGTCGATGGTTGATTCGAGGGAAGCAGGAAGGGTGAGGATGATAAATGAACCATCTGCTCCGCTTAAACTTTTGGAAATGGCTTATTGTACAAGCCATCCAGGATTTCATCAGCCTTTTGAAGTGGGGATGCTGTTTAAAACAGAGCGTCTCCGTGAATTGGAGCAGTTATCATATTCTTTCCTGATTTCAGATATTACATTGTCTGGCATTACCCATATTGTCCGTCACCGTATGCAGTCAATACTGATTCCGTCAATAAAGGATATTAACCATAGTAAGTGCATTTTACCAGATACTATAAAAGAAGACCCTGGGATGGCAGACTTTTACTGGCAGGTTCTTGAGAAAGCAAACCATATGGCAAAACAGATGAGCCAGGATGAAACGCTTAAAAAGTATAGTTATTATTATGCGTTAAGCGGAAATACGATGGATATTATGACCACGGTAAATGCTAGGGAGCTGCACCATTTTATGAAATTAAGGACATGTAACCGGGCACAGTGGGAAATTAGGAAAATTGCTGTTGAGATGCTGAAACAGCTCCGTAGTTCCTGCCCAGAGCTTTTTCAGTATTTTGGGCCAAATTGCTATGTCGGCGGAAGATGCCCAGAAGGAAATCTGAGCTGCAATAAAATGGATGAAGTAGTATGGCAGTTTAAGAATATGGAACAAGTATGGAAATTAGAGGATTTGCTTCAGATTTAGGGATAATGAAATGCAAAATAGACGGACAGGGAAACATCTGCAAAAAGTAATACAACTTAGTGTTCCAGCAGTGATGGCAGAAATCAGCTCCATTGCCATGCAGTATATTGATGCGGCGATGGTAGGAAGCCTTGGGGCGGATGCAACAGGGGCGATTGGCCTTGTTACTAGTACAACTTGGCTTTTTGGTGGATTTTGTATTGCACTGGCAACAGGTTTTTCTGTACAGGTAGCACATTTAACGGGTGCAAAGAAAGATAAGGATGCGCGTGGTGTTTTACGCCAGGCATTGTTATGTACTTTATTGTTTGGCATAATGCTTTCGGCAGTTGGGATTGGGGTTAGCAGATACCTTCCGGGCTGGCTTGGAGGGGAGGACAGGATTTGTGCAGATGCCTCCCGCTATTTTTTGATTTATGCCTGTGCACTGCCGGCAACACAGATACGACAGACTGCTGGCAGCATGTTGCAGTGCAGTGGGGATATGCGTATCCCAAGCAGGCTGAATATTTTAATGTGTGTGCTGGATGTTGTGTTTAATGGCTTGCTTATTTTCCCGGCACGGCAGGTTTCTTTTTTGGGGTTTTCTATTCCCGTTGCTGGCGCAGGGCTTGGCGTAATGGGGGCGGCGCTGGGGACGGCTTTGTCTGAGGTGATTACGGCATCGCTAATGTTATATGCAGTTTGTTTCCGTTCGGAACGTTTGCGGCTGGGACGGCATGGCGCCTGGCGGATAGAAGGGAAGTGCCTTGGTACTGCTTTGCGCCTTGCCCTGCCAATGGCAATGGAGCATGTTATTTTATGCGGTGCGCAAATTGCGGCAACACGCATTGTCGCGCCTTTGGGGACGGTTGCTGTTGCAGCAAATTCGCTGGCAGTAACAGCAGAGAGTTTTTGCTATATGCCAGGGTATGGGATTTCGGCAGCGGCTACGACATTGGTGGGGCAGGGCATAGGCGCTGGAAAGTTGCAGCTTGCCAAAAACTACGCCCGGCTGTCGGTAATGTTAGGGGCGGCTGTAATGACGTTTACTGGTGGATTGATGTTTTTGGGCGCTCCATTGATGTTTTCTGTGCTGACGCCAGATTTGGCAATTCGGGAACTTGGAACAACAGTATTGCGTATTGAAGTGTTTGCAGAACCGCTATATGCGGTATCAATTGTTACTGCTGGTGCGCTCCGCGGTGCAGGGGATACCCTGGTTCCAAGTATTTTAAACCTTGCGAGCATGTGGGGAATCCGAATTACGTCGGCAGCTTTTTTGGCTCCGCGTATCGGCTTGGTTGGCGTATGGATTGCGATGTGCGGGGAACTATGTGTGCGTGGCATTTTGTTTTTGATTAGGTTGATGCGTGGAAAGTGGCTGACAAGGGGAAGCGTTGGAGGAGGGAAAAAACTTGATGGACATATTAGTGATTGATGCACAGGGTGGCGGCATTGGAAGGCAGCTTGTTTCTGCTATTAAGAAATATTTTCCAGGACAGCTTGTTACAGCGGTTGGTACAAACAGTACCGCGGCATCTGCCATGCTGAAAGCAGGTGCGGATGAGGCGGCGACTGGTGAAAATGCAGTAAAAGTCTGCTGCCGCCGTGCAGATTTAATTATTGGTCCAATAGGGATTGTAATTGCGGATTCCCTGCTTGGGGAGATTACCCCAGCAATGGCTGTAGCAGTGGGGCAGAGCAATGCGAAGCGGATATTGATTCCGATAAACCATTGTGATAATTATATTGTAGGCGTGCCTGATTTATCTATGGCAAAGCTGATAGATAGTGTGATAAAAGAGGTAGGGCTGCATATCCGGCAGGCGGAGGGGCTGAGTGATTAGTAAACGAATTTTACGCAGAATAAATTTCTATCTGCAAGGCGGAAGATTGAACTGTAGCGAGTGCTACAGCTCAATCTTCCGCCTTGCAGATAGAAATTTAGGTTAGTCCAATATGAGGCCTTTTTTCTTCCTATTTTTCTTTCTCGGATACTCTCTGATACGGGTAACAAAATCAAGATTGACAATTTCACGTTGGCCGGTATTTCTCTCGATAATCATGCCGCCGTCATTAATTTCCTTTATAATTCCCTGTACGCTGCCGTCATTTGAAGTAATTGTATAAATGATGCACTCTTCACCAATAAATTGCTTTGCAAGTTCTTTCATAACCAATATCTCCTTATTTTGTTTTCTTCGGTTTTGTATTTGCCACACAGCCGCCGTTGTTTGTTGCTTTTTCCTGATACACAAAAAGATAATCAAAATAACGACAATCCACAAATAATTTACCATTGCTTACCCTCCTGCCGGTTTTTCAGGAAATCTATTATAATCTTTTCGGCTTCATCACAACTGACCATCCATTTCTTTTGGAACTTTGTATTATAAACGGACGCTGTTTTTTCGGGATTCATTTTCTTCTTCCTCCTGTAAATAGAAAACATCTTCTGCCATGACGCCGCATACCTTTGCAATCGTTAGGGCAAGGGTAACAGACGGCGAATAATCGCCCCGTTCAATCAGGCTGATTGTCTGCCTTGATACGCCGCATAATCGCCCCATTT
>CAJUJR010000122.1 GCA_910586605.1 uncultured Lachnospiraceae bacterium
GAAGATATTTTTTATTTCCTTAAGTCCGGCTACGATTGGCTGTGAATAGTAACGAGAAAACACATTGGTACAAAAATTTTAGGGGTATTTGCATTGATTTTGCTGATATGCCTGGTAGGAATTGGCCTTGTAGGGTATTGTGTCAAGGAGATGGATGGGATTCAGGCATCACTAGATTCCCTGGCAGGCAGTGCATCGAATAAAAAGCAGAAGGAAGCAGTATCAAAACTGCAGGATACATATAATATCTTTGAGGAAAAATATAACCAATCTATGGCACAGATTGAAGCTGGTGAATTAATAGGGACGGCAGAAGTAGATGCGAGTGTTGAGGAGGTAACAAACAATGTGAAAGTGAGCATCCAGACAGTTTCTGTGCTGAATGCTGATAATATGGACCGAGGGTAGAAAGATTTAAATAAGGCAACGGCTTTGTGTTATCGGGTTGTAGCAATAGCGGCTGTTGCATTGGTAATCGTTTTTATTGGCGGCATGTTGGTGACTTACCTAACAGTGGTTGTGCCGACAAAGAAGGCAACCCAAGAACTGGGGACGATTGTAAAGGGGATTGCAGAGAAAGAGGGCGATTTGACAAAACGCGTCAAGGAGCGTACAAAGGATGAAGCAGGCCAGCTTGTGGCAGAGATCAATCAGTTTATTGGGACATTGCAGCGTACCATTTCCGAGATTAAGCAGGAATCAACTGCTATGATGGATAATGTAGAAACAGTAACAGGCCAGATTGGGAAGGCAAATGAGAATATTACAGACGTATCCGCTACTATGCAGCAGCTTGCCGATTCTAGCCGTGAAACGGCAAATAATATCCAGGAGATCAGTGTGGAAGTGACAGAATCGGTTAATCTGCTGGCAGATAATGCGAATAAGATGGTTGATTTTATTTCAGATGTTGTTATGCCAGATTATGATAAGCTGGTTAATACAGGCAATGCTTACAGTAACGATGCGAATGAATTTGAGCGGATTTTACATGATTTTGAAGATGGTGCAAGCAGGCTTACCGAGACAATGGAAAGCGTAAAATCACTAGTTGGGAATATTTCTGTTACGATTTCAGAATGTTCAGACGGGGTAAATACAGTCGCTGAAAATGCAGGTCATTTAACAGAGGGCATGTCAAGGATCCAGAGTGAAGTTATGAGGACGAAGGACTCTGCAGATAATCTTGTGGATAATATTGATATGTTTAAATATGTATAAAGTTACTTTGTAAGTTGCATTTCACATCTATGCCAGAACATGCATCTGGCGCTGTAAGCGCTGTTGTTGCCCTGTCGGCATTGTGGTTCTGTCTTGCCGTTTTTTGGTAATTGTGTTAGACTGAATCAAAGAGGTGCATTGTGATATGGCTGGAAATACAGTTAGAAAAAAAGAAACCGGGCACAGGGAAAGGGCTCTTGGCTGGTAAGCAGGGAAAAAGATGAGGAAAAAGATTTTTATATGTTTAGTTTTGGTTTGGATGATAGTAATTTTTGCATTTTCTGCCCGTAATGCCGATACTTCTTCAAAAGATAGCAGCAGGATTGGGATGTTAGTGGGAAAAATTTTAATAAAAGATTTCCAAAGCTGGGATTTTCAGAAGCAGGTTTCTTTTGCAGAAAAAATAGATTATCCAGTAAGGAAGACAGCACATGCAACAGAATATGCTGTTTTGGGCATACTGCTTTTTGGTGCGTTATACCAGCCAGGAAGGCAGAAAAAAAGGGTGGCATTTTTTTCATGGGGAATGGGGACGCTTTATGCGGCTACAGATGAGATACACCAGCTTTTTGTTCCGGGACGGAGCGGGCAGGTGACAGATGTTTTGCTTGACAGCGGTGGGGCAGCGGCAGGCGTAATGTTCTCTTTGCTGTTTTGCTGGTTGGTAAATCACTATATGGAAGCCGGGAAGCGTTTCTGATTCAATGCAAATACAAGGCGGGATGTCTGGAAAAGTGAGGAAAGCTATGGAGAGAAAATGCCCGAAAACAGGAAATAATGTATTTATCGCACCTGGGGCGGCCGTGATAGGAGATGTAACAATAGGGGAGGAGTCAAGTATTTGGTATCATTGCACTATAAGGGGGGATGAAGCCCCTATTACAATAGGCAAGCGTACAAATATCCAGGATAATGTAGTGCTCCATGTGGATAAAGGAGTTCCATTAACGATTGGGGATGGTAGCAGCATAGGGCATAGTGCAGTGTTGCACGGATGCAGTATTGGGGATAATACACTAATAGGTATGGGGGCAATTGTCTTAAATGGGGCAGAAATCGGCAATGATTGTATAATAGGTGCGGGCGCTATGATAACACAGGGGAAAAAGATTCCTGACAAAAGCATAGTGCTTGGAAGCCCTGGCAAGGTGGTGCGCAGGCTGACAGAAGAGGAGATTCAGGAAAACCAGAAAAATGCGCAGATTTATATCCAAAACAGCAATGCCCATAAAAACAAGGAGTATGGCTGTATGATTCCAAATACACCTTGATATATGGCGCCTGTTATTATAGCAGGTGCTTTTATATTATTCACAGCCAATCGAAACAGAATCTAAGTATATAAAAAATATCTTCCCCTTTGAAGTGCTTTCATCATGTGCAGCATGAGAAAGCAAGATTTCTAATTTTCTGTGAAAAGAAATTTTCAAACACGCTCTAGCTGAAAAAAATGGAAAAAATTCTGGGCGTACAAGTAATATAATGTTAAATGGAGCATTGAAAAACGGCACAAATAGGAAGAAAGGCCAGGGCGTGTTTCGTTGTGATTTCTGACGAATGGGTGAAAAAATGGAAAAACGGCAAAAAGACTTTTGTATGGGGTGTATGAATCCTCTTGATGGAGATAGACATTGTATCTGCGGCTTTTCTATTGACGGTTACAAGGTTTCAACACGATGCCTGCCTCCTGGGACAGTATTAACAGAGCGGTATCTGGTTGGGAGGATGATTGGGGAGGGCAGTTTTGGCGTTACCTATATTGGGCGTGATTTGCTGCTTGGAATTATTGTTGCTATTAAAGAATATTTCCCTTTAAGTTATGGAAGCCGTGATGCCAGGAAAGGAGAGCAGGTAATTTACATATACCGGGATAATGACAAAAAGGGGTTAGAACATTTTTATAGGGAAGCAAAGCTTTTATCCCAATTCCACATGTTAGACGGGATTGTCTCTGTCCGTGATTTCTTTTATGCAAATGAGACTGCGTATATTGTTATGGATTATATTAAAGGGATTACATTAAAGGAGCATGTAAAGAAAAATGGCGCTGTGGAGGGGAAAGAGGCGCTTGCTATGATAAGGCCGGTAATACGGTCGTTACATATTGTCCACCAGGCAGATATTATTCACCGGGATATCAGCCCGGACAACCTTTTGCTAACGGAGCAAAAAAAATTGGTGTTAGTTGATTTTGGTTCTGCGCGTGTAGAAGATAGTACAATGACGCAGAGTATGACAGTCATGTTTAAACGGGGGTATACACCCAAAGAACAATATCTTAGGCGTGGTAAATTGGGTGCATGGTCTGATATTTATTCTCTTTGTGCAACAATGTATTTTATGCTGACAGGAATTGTCCCGAATGAAGCGATTGAGCGCATGTTGCAGGATACCATAGTTCCATTGCCTAAAATGTCTTCCGTTTCCCTGGCACAAAAACAAAAAAATGCAATTATGAAGGGTATTTGTGTAAAACCAGAAGAGCGTTGGCAAAGTATGCTGGAGTTATACGATGCCTTGTATTATAAAAAGGAAGAGAATGCCTTGGATATAAAATGGTTTAGGAAAAAGCAGTTGAAGGCAGCGCTTCTTTTAATCTTTATTTTATTATTGTGTATTGGGGCAGGATGGAAAGTGAAAAATAGGCTGTTCTTGTGTATGGCAGAAATGCAGTTGGGGCTTTGGCTGTCCCAACAGCCGTAAATCTGCTGCCAGTATAACGGAGAAAGCGAAAGATGGTTTTGCAGGAACAATTCCTTAGGAAAGGTAAAAAATGCAGAATGATTTTTTTATAAATATTATTAATAGCATATTTATAAGTAATGCCTTTGTACGTTTCGATGATTTTTTAATCCGGAAAATCATAGGTAATAAAGGAAACCAGGAACTGACAGCAAAAAACCGCCACAATGCTTTTTTGCTGTTCCGTAAAAAAACAGGATATATTGAGTTTGCTTCCCTGCCAACGATGCGGCGTTGGTTTGGGATTAATGGATATTCGCAGCCGACACGGGAGCAGGTTTACGAAATTTGTTTTGCCCTTTCCCTTTCGGGGGAAGACGCAGAGGAATTTTTACGTATGGGGATTCACGAGCCGGGGGTGCAGTTTAATGATTTTCATGAAGTTATTTATTTGTACTGCCTGGAAAATTGCCTGCCCTGGGAAACAGCACAGGATATTCTAAGGAAGTTTGAAGATTCTCTTGATTCTGCCACAGAGTTTGTCCAGACACATTCTACTAACCAGTTAGTGAAGCAATTTGCACACAAAAAAGGGGAGAGCCTTGAGCGGTTTATGGATTGGATGTTAGCGAATGCGGCGTCTTTTAAAGGGTACAGTAAAACGGCGCTGGATTATTTTAACAAATATCATTCCCTTATCGTGAAATATGTAAGGATGGATGCAGGGGAGCGTCTGGATGGATTGCTAATAGAAACAGATTTTGTATATTGGGCGAAAAAAAGGAGGTTTTTTGCTGGAAAAAATCAGGGAGAGTTGATACGGAAATATATCCGTTATGCGCAAAAACGCAATTCAGCAGGAATTTCTAAAGATTTATTAGATAATATCCGTGAGTTAAATAAAATAGCAAATGCAGATTCTAATTCCAGCCAAAATATTTTGAGTGAAATTTTTTCAATCAGAAACAAGCATTCTGCTGTGGTTGGAAACATGACAGGGAAACATTTGTCTGATTTATTAAACCTTCCTGTGCAAATGGAACGCGCCATCCGTGCGGAAAAAGCTATGGCCGACTTATCAGGGAAGGATGGAATCCTGCAATGCCCCCGTTGGATACAGGGGTTTATTGCAGAATATACAAAAGGAAAGGAAATTCCTGATACAGTTGCTGCTGCTAGAGAATGGATTGCCCATTTCCGTGCAGAGCATAAAAGAAGGTGCCGCCTGGTTCAAAGACAGGATATCCTTCCACTGGTCTTATATGTGGCACAGCGTCAATATATTGATAAAATGGGAGAAAATGGTATGGAATACTATCAGGAAAGTGCAAAGTCGCTTTTTGTGGAAATGGCAAATGTTACATTGTCTTCCTGTGGCATGTCTGCTTTAAACCCTGGTTTTCAGTTGGATGCTCTTTTGTTAGCTTGTTTTCAGGAAGAAGAGATGTATTCTTATGAAGACTTAATTGATGCTTTGGAGCAGATTTGAAAGGTGCTGTTTACAGCTGGTTTTTGAAAAAGCCAGAACCTTTGTACTTGTAACCCATCTCCTATAATAAGTCTAGTTTGCCTTCAAGCCTGCCTTTGCGTGTTCCGATGATGTCAATGTGTCATCTGCTGCACGCTCTAGTACATCGTTCCTTTTATTCTCGCGTACGCAACGAGCCAACACAAGTTTGCAAGGAATGGAAAGTTCCTTTACGCTTGGCGACTGCGTACGGGCCAACAACCCCGTTGTTTGCAGCGGGGTTGTTGGCTTTTTGTTTTTTCGTTTTACATAAAGTGTGTATGATTTTTCTTATATTTGAGAAAATTATTAGGGACAAACAAATAGAAATAAAATTATGCAAGTTTGGAATCTGTGCTATTACTCCGGCGGTTAAATGTCGATGAATTTTACGCAGAATAAATTTTCATCTG
>CAJUJR010000123.1 GCA_910586605.1 uncultured Lachnospiraceae bacterium
AAGATATTTTTTATTTCCTTAAATTTGGCTACGATTGGCTGTGAATAGTAACATAAACTTCCATAAACCACATCCAAGTGGGATATTAAAGAGATATGTCTTGGATCAGGTAATAGAGAAATTAAGAAAGGATGGTTTATTATGAGCAATTTGTTGTCATATAAAAATTACAATGGAACAGTAGAATATTCTAAAGAAGATAATTGTCTTTTCGGAAAGGTGATTGGAATAAAGTCTTTGTTATCTTATGAAGGCGATTCGGTACAGGAGTTAGAACAGGATTTTCAGAATGTGATAGATGAATATTTGGCAGATTGCAAAGAACGAAATGTTGAACCTGAACAGCCTTACAAGGGGACATTTAATGTTAGGATCAGTCCAGAACTTCATCGAAATATCGCTGTATATGCGATTGAACATGGAAAGAGCTTAAATGCTGCTGTTGAGGAAGCCATTGGAAATATGGTTGGGGTGTGATAAAAAAATGAAAAGATTATATGTGGTTAAAGACATACCGAAGGATCAAGAGGATTGTTCAAGTTATTGTTATGTTGTAAAAGCAGAGACAAAAAATGAAGCCATTAATATTGTAAAGCAAAAAACTGGTCATAGTTGGGATTGGGAAGCTAACTTAACAGATAATACAGAAGTATGGGAATGAAATAGAACAAAAAACTCAAAAAATGTATGTCTTTTTCATTTATGCGTTTATTCTAGATTGTATACAATTATACATTGACACAAGGGTATGTTGTGTGATATAACTGATGTTGTTGCCAGAATATACCTAGAATATGTTTGAAAATTCATTCTGGGAATTTTCAAACATGTTCTAGATATTTTTGGATATATTTTAGCTAAGGGGCTGTAAGTCAGATGTTTATAGTTCCTAAGGATTGTTTATTTAGGAGGGATAACACTATGTCATTGGAATTATCAAAGAAAGCAGCGGCAGTAAGGCCTTCTTCTACACTTGCCATTACGGCGAAGGCGAAGGAGCTTAGGGCACAGGGAATGGATGTGGTAGGATTTGGAGCAGGGGAGCCGGATTTCAGGACGCCGCAGAATATTTGTGATGCAGCTATTAAGGCGATCAATGATGGTTTTACAAAATATACACCGGCTTCAGGGATTATTGAACTGAAAGAAGCAGTTTGTAAAAAATTTAAGGAGTTTAATAACCTAGAATATTCTACAGACCAGATTGTAATCAGCAATGGGGGGAAACATTCGCTGACAAATATATTTACAGTGCTCATAAATCCTGGCGATGAAGTGATAATACCTGCGCCGTATTGGTTGAGTTATCCAGAAATTGTCAAGCTGGCGGGCGGCGTGCCTGTTATTGTAACGACAACAAAAGAAGAGGAATATAAACTGACAGCACAGAAATTGGAAGATGCAATTACTGAGAAAACAAAGGCTGTAATTTTAAATACGCCAAATAACCCTACTGGTATGTTGTACACAAGGGATGAATTGATGGCAATTGCAAAAGTTGTGGTAGAAAAGGATATATATGTAGTTGCAGATGAAATGTATGAGAACCTGATTTATGGGGATTTGGAGCATATCAGCATTGCTTCCCTTGGCAAGGAAATCTACGACAGGACAATTACATGCAGCGGCCTGGCAAAGAGCTATGCGATGACAGGCTGGAGAATTGGCTATACAGGCTCTTCTAAAGAGATTGCCACCATGATGGGCAGCGTACAGAGCCATCAGACTTCTAACCCTAATTCGATTGCGCAGAAGGCAGCGGTAGAGGCTTTAAATGGTATTCAGGACCATGTGGAGGAAATGAATGCAGAATTTGATGTACGCCGTGAGTATATGTATGGGAAAATCTGTAAAATGCCTTATGTGGATGCAATTGAGCCGATGGGTGCATTTTATATCTTTGTAGATGCTACAGAGGTTCTTTCAAAATCATACAAAGGGGAAAAAGTAGGGTCGGTTGAAAGAATGGCAGAGATTTTAATAGAAGATTATAAGACAGCAGTAGTACCTTGTGCTGATTTTGGTTTTCCGAACCATCTGCGCCTGTCTTATGCAATTGCAATTGAACAGATTAAGAAAGGGCTTAAAAGGATTGACAATTTCTTAAAAGATTTACAGTAAAAGTGATATATGGAACAAATTGCATTGAGGTATACTTTTTGTAATATAATTTAGAAAGAATGACATCTTAGGGGAAATGACGATGAATGGATTTATTATTATTTTAGCTGCTGCTGTTTTTCTGGTTGGCGCATATCTGATTTATGGGCGGTATCTTGTAAGGAAGTGGGGGATTGACCCAGATGCGAAAACGCCGGCTTATACAGAACAGGATGGCGTAGATTATGTTCCTGCAGATACCAATATCGTTTTTGGGCATCAGTTTGCTTCCATTGCAGGAGCCGCACCAATTACCGGGCCAATTCAGGCCGCGGTATTTGGATGGCTTCCGGCTTTGCTTTGGATATTGCTTGGGGGCGTGTTTTTTGGTGCAGTGCAGGATTTTGCGGCGATGTATGCATCTGTAAAGAATAAGGGAAAATCAATAGGGTATATTATTGAAAAATATATTGGCAAGCTTGGGAAACGCCTTTTCCTGATATTTGTATGGCTGTTTTCGATTTTAGTCATCGCAGCTTTTGCCGATGTAGTTGCAACAACATTTAATGGGTTTGGAACCGAAGGAGAGAAAATTACTGCAAATGCAGCAGTAGCGTCTACTTCAGTCTTATTCATTGTATTTGCTGTTGGGCTTGGTTTTTTCTTAAAACATACCCATTTTCCGGCATGGGCTAATACTGTTGTGGCAATTGTTCTCTTGGTGCTGTCGATTGCGCTTGGAATGAACCTGCCGCTTTATTTTAGCCGGGAATTTTGGCTGATTTTTGTATTTTTGTACATATTAGTTGCATGTGTAACGCCTGTATGGGCATTGCTCCAGCCAAGAGATTTTTTGAACAGTTACCTGCTGATTGCAATGATGCTTATGGCATTTGTCGGGATTATTGTGTATCATCCAGCAATGAATCTTGTTCCATTTACTTCATTTAAGCTGGTGAATGAAACAACAGGGGCAGTTTCTTACCTGTTCCCAACGTTATTTGTTACAATTGCCTGTGGGGCTGTATCCGGCTTCCATTCACTGGTATCATCCGGAACAGCATCAAAACAGATTAAAAATGAAAAGGCAATGCTTCCAGTATCTTATGGCGCAATGCTTTTGGAAAGTTTTCTGGCTGTAATTGCCCTGGTTAGCGTGGGGTTTGCGGCAAGTGGAAGTAATCTTCCAGAAGGGACGCCGGCACAGGTCTTTGCAACTTCAATTTCGGTTTTCCTTACAAAGGTTGGATTGTCCCAGGATTTTTCATATACGCTGATTACTTTGGCCGTTTCTGCATTTGCACTTACCAGCCTGGATTCAGTTGCACGTATTGGAAGGCTGTCGCTGCAGGAATTTTTTATGGATGATAATAAGGAAATGGGAGCTGTGGAAAAAGTATGTTCCAACAAGTGGTTTGCAACGGTTATAACCCTGGCGCTTTCCTTTTTGCTTGCAAAGGCGGGATATGAAAGTATTTGGCCGCTTTTTGGCTCCGCGAACCAGATGCTGTCTGCGCTTGCGCTGGTTTCCTGTGCAGTATTTTTGAAGAAGACAAAAAGGCAGGGGATAATGCTTTGGGGGCCGATGTTTATTATGCTGGCAGTTACTTTTACTGCGATTGTTTTAAAAATTAAGGATTTGCTGGTATCTTTAAGCGGCCAGTTTGTTTCGGGAGACGCGGTTCAGCTTGTATTTGCAGTGCTTCTCCTTGGCTTAGGGATTATGGTAGCTGTAGAAGGGTTGAAAAAACTGCTATGTAAGCAGTCATAAATACATAAGGAACTGTAAATAATATAATTTATCAGAAGATGGTTTCTCTTCTGATAAAAGGCACATGCTTTTGTGCCGCAAATCAATTATAGGAAACTGGTTTTGTTTCCTATAATATATCTACAGTTCCTTATATTTTATGTCATAGGAAATTGCGATGATTTAATCCTGTTTTCCTGCAGCTGCTTCATTTTCTGCTGTTTTGCTGCCATCATCCGGGACGACCCCGGTAACATTCAGGTTTCGGTTAACTTTGGCGTCGTAAGTGTTGGCGCGCATAATTTCACCCAAATCAATGCCAGTTGCTTCTTTGACAGATTCCATTGTTTTGGCAAGGATAGCGGGAACATATCCGCCCATCTGGCTTACGCCGCTGTTTCCTTCGCCTCCATCAATAATGGTGACTTTATCAATTGCTTTTAGTGGTTCTGCGATTTCCCTTGCCATTTCCGGAAGGGCTTTTACAATCATTTCCATCATTGCAGCCTGGCCATATTTCTTCATAGCTTCCGCTTTTTTCTCCAAAGCCTCTGCTTCTGCAATTCCTTTCGCCTGGATTGCTTCTGCTTCTGCCTTGCCGACGGCAGCGATACCAGCAGCTTCTTGTTCCCTGGTGTATTTTGCAGCTTCTGCTTGGATTTTACGTGCTTCCGCTTCCTGTGTTTCTTCATATTTTTTAGCTTCTGCCTGTTTTTGGCGTTGATATAAAGAAGCATCCGATTCTTGCTGGACTTTATACCGTTCTGCGTCTGCCTGTCTTTTTACTGTTGCGTCAAGTTCTTTTTCTTTGACAAGGGCTTCTTTTTCCTTTAATTCGATTTCGCGCTCCTGTTTTGCAATATTTGCATTAGATGTGGTAATCTCAATTGTCTTTCTCTGTTCTTGTTGCATAATACTATAAGCAGCGTCGGATTCTGCCTTTTTGGTATCAGAAGCTTTTTTTAGTTCTGCCTGTTTAATGGCAAGTTCATTTTGCTTAATGGCAATTTCTGTATTAGACTTTACCTGGGCATCATTTGCTTCCCGCTTTGCTTCTGCCTCTGCAATTGCAACATCCCTGTCGGCTAAGGCTTTTGCAATGGAAGCTTCTTTTTGGATTTGGGACATATTGTCCTGGCCTAATGCGGTAATCAGGCCGCGTTCATCTTCAATCTTTTGGATATTACAGGAAACGATTTTGATGCCAAGCGCGCTCATATCAAGCTGTGCCTTTGACTGGACTTCATCCCCAAACTTTTTCCGGTTTGTACAGAGTTCCTTTAATTCGACAGTACCGATAATTTCTCTCATATTACCCTGGAGGGAATCTGTCAGCGCTTGGATAATATGTTTTTCATCCATATTCAAGAAGTTTTTCATTGCAAGGGCAATTCCCTGGGAAAGTTCCCGTGAAGATTTTCCTTCGAAAGGTTTTTCATAGTCAACGGCAATTTTTGCAATCGCATCAATGTTGACACCAATAAAATCCTTTGTTGGCACGTAGCCATTTGTTTTGATATCTACGCTTATCTGCCGCATAATCAGTTCATCTTTTCGTTCCAGAAATGGTATTTTCAGCCCTGCCCGCCCAATTAATACTTTTGGGTTTTTCCGGAGGCCAGAAATAATATATGCCATATCTGGCGGAGCTTTGACATAACTTAGGATACAAATTACGAGGACAAAAACAATGATGGCAGCTGATAAAATTAGTTCGAGTTTCATTCCATTCACCTATCCTTTCTCTTGGGTATAAATTACAAGCGTTAGGGTTTATTATTCTGGATACTTCATCATTATAACATTTTAAAGAAGAAAATGGAATGGAGTATTAAAAAGCCTCCGGGGCAACAGCATTTACTTGTTACTATTCACAGCCAATCGTAGCCGGATCTCAATAAAAAATCTCTTCCCC
>CAJUJR010000124.1 GCA_910586605.1 uncultured Lachnospiraceae bacterium
AATGAAAGCGCTTCATAGGGGAAGATATTTTTTATTTCCTTAAATTCGGCTACAACTGGCTGTGAATAGTAACAATTCCACCCAAAAAGATATTAAGGCTGCATTCAGCCTTTCTATAAAAACAATCAAAAAGGAGGAACAATCAATGAATATTGATAAGTTTACAATCACATCTTATGACCAGCTTACTGGTTTTGACAGAACAAATGGAAGCCTGGATTTAATCCTGGATGAATTAAGCGATTTCAAATTAGCACAGGAAGAAGAAAAAACAGATATTACAGGCAAAGCCGGAAGGACAATCGGCTCACTTAAGAAAAACAAAAAGGTTACCGGAAGCGGCACTAACGGAATGCTTGCCGGCGGCGCACTCGCAGCAATGACAGGCTCTGATATTGAAGACGGCGAATATCTTATCCGCTATACCGATACGATTTCTGTTACCAACAATGCCGGGACAACAACGGAAACGGCAATTGGCACAACTGGTAATGAAATTGGCACAATCTATGTCAGGGATACAAACAACGCCTATATTCCAGGAGGGAAAAAATTAACGCAGACCAGCGCAACGCCTGCTGCCGGAGAATTTTCTTATGACCCTTCTACCAAAGCTGTCACATTCTTTGCCGGCGACGTACCAGACGGCACAGAAGTAATCGCCTTCTATGACGCAAAAGTGACTGGCAAAAAGATTACAAACGATAATGGCACATACAGCAAGACTTTGCAGGTATTTATTGACGTAACCTGCGAAGATGGCTGCGACAACCTGTTCCATGGCCAGTTCATTATTAACAGGGCTGACTTTAGCGGAACATTTGAAATCCAGGGAGGTTCAGAATCATCCGCACAGAGCTTTGAATTTACATCCCTTCCTGACCTGTGCACTGGAAAAAGCGACCTTTGGACATTCGTATTATTTGATTAAGGACTGCTATGGCAGCAAAACAAAAAATCCCCTGCCGTGTCTGTGGGGCACTGTTTGAGCCATGTGCATTTTGCAAATCACATGCAGATATCTTCCGATGGCGTAATTTTGCCTGCTCAAGAGAATGTGCGGCAAAATATATAAACGATACCGTCGCTTACCGTAAGTCCATAAAAGATACAAAAAACAGCCCCACAGACAGCGCAGCCAAACAATCTCAGCCTTCTTCTGATACTGGCTGTAAACAGTAACAAGCCATTGAAAATTAAAGGCAGTGTAAGCAAAAAAGCTTGCACTGCCAATCTTATTTTGCATATACTAATAATGAGGATAATCCATGAAAGAAATCATCAACTTGCTTCCGGTTCTTCTGGTTGCAATCCTAATGAATATTATAGCAGGTACATATTTTAATATCTGTTCAGAAAATATAGATTTTAGCTGGAAAAAACTAGCATCTGGCATTGTAAAGGCAGTTATCGCAAGCGGTATGTTCCTTGGCACAGCATACTGCTTTGAAAAAACAGACCTGTCTTCCATTGGCATAACGCCAAGTTTTGTTATGTCATCCGCCATTTCCCTTTATGTAGGGAAAGCATTGATTTCATTAAGTAAAATCTTAGGAGTAGATATTAAAACAAAATAAAGATAAAAATGGAGGATCTATATGAAAATTGCATTAACTGTTGGGCACTCTATCTTAAAAAACGGAAATACCACAAGCGCAGATGGAAAAAAATATGGCGGCTGCAATGAATACAAATGGTGCAAATCATTTTCAAAACAGTTGGCGGCTGCCTTAAAAAAGAATGGGCATACCGTCAAAAAAATTATTTGCCCTGAAAAAAAATTCACCTCTTCCAAACAAGAAAAACCATATAAATTAAACCAGATTAATTCCGGCAATTTTGATTTGGTAATTGAACTGCATTTAAACGCAGCTAGCCCTTCTGCAAAAGGAACAGAAGTATTGTACACCTCATCTACCGGTAAAAAATATGCCAAAAAAGTACAAAAACAGCTTTCTGCTATATTCCTTGACAGAGGCATCAAACGGCGTGATGATTTATATATTCTAAACGGGACAAAACCTCCCGCAATCCTGCTTGAGACCTTTTTTTGCACCAATAAAAACGATTACAAAAAAGCAAAAGGCATTTTAAACAGACAGAAACTAGCAAAACGGATTGCAAAGGGAATTGGATAAACGCACTCCGTTGCCCTGGCACACTTTGGGGATGCTTGGGAATAAAACTGCTCCCCTGCTTCTTGATAGCATAAACGGTGTGAAGCCTTACCTGGCTCAAAAACACTTCGCCAGGTAAGGCTACTTCCGCACCTAAGAAAAACCAGGAGAATGTATGGAATTCTCTTTGTATTGGCCGCATAGCAATCTGGGCAGGACACGCCATATTGGTTGCCAATGTCGCGGCCTTCCAGAACCGCCCTGCCATGTTCCAGCATTGCTCTAGTTTCTTGTCGTTGCTGAAGTTTTATATCAAATACATATGATTTAGTTATCATCAAGCATTAATCTTTTAACTTTAAAATCTCCAATATCACTTATGGAAAGATAAATGGTTGCTAGGTTGGTATTGTCGTCTTCCATAACAACATTACAACGAAACGAACAGGAATTTTCTGATACATATTCTGGATAACCATTTATAAGATTTATTGCTAAAATATTACTCCGGCGGTTAAATGTCAACGAATTTTACACAGAATAAATTTTCATCTGCAAGGCGGAAGAATGAGTTGTTGCGAGTGCTACAACGATTGATGGTGCTAGATGTCCAGTGGACATCTGTTAAGCACGGACTGTAGCAGAGCGTAGACCAACGCGGCAGATGGAAATTTAAGCAAGTAATAACGTTGATATTTAACCGCTGGAGTAATAAATGTCAATAATTAAAATACAAGGCAAACGGTGCAGGAATCCCTTCCCCATAAACAAATTTCCCAGCCCCTATTACATAAAACTCTTCAAAAATTTTACACACGTACTGAAATTGGGAACTCCCAGCCATCTTTCCTATCTTCCCAACTAACACATAATGCCATAAAGGGAACGCCTATTTGTTATATTCCTGTAAAAAAACGTTAAGCTAATAATCCCACTGTCCTGTAGCAGAGCTGTTGACTGCCATTCATTTTCTTTTATGAAGACAAGCTCTAGGCTATACCAGCATAACGAAATTTCATTGCCTTTCCCTAGATAAAATGTTATACTATTTTAAAAATCACATAAAGGAAGGTGGGAAGCATGGGAAGAACTATCTTATGCAATGAATGTCGCAGCACATTTGATGAAGATATTTTAAAAATTCGGAACTCTGAAAATGAATGCCCTGTTTGCGGGGCTTCCCTTTTGTCAGACAAAAATCCTGCGCATAAGGAAACGTTGAACATGGAGGAAGAACAGGAGGACTGGATTACCTGGTACTATTACGGCTTCAAGGATGAAAAAGGACGTAAAACGGGTTCTGCTTATTTAGATGATACGCCAAAAGACTTAGAGGAATCTGGTGATACCTATTTTCTAATTAAAGAGTTCAAAGCACCACCAGAATCAAAATATGGACTGGATGCTGTAAAAGAAATTTTGCGTACCTATATCCCAGATGCCTTTGTCTACCCAGAGGAAAAGAAACCAAAATCCTCTGCCCCCGCTGCTTTTCCTCACAGTACCAGCTAGTCCCTAGGAAATTCAGTTTATTAACAGGATTTGCCACTAACAAGGTAGATAGGATCTGCCTGAAATGCAACAAACGTTTTTAACAGAATGATACATATTTATGCAAGAGAGATTATTACAATGTGGTCTCTCTTTTTATTTATATAAGAGACCACGCAATTTCAGTGTAAACAATGCTGGTTTTGCACTCTTCTTTCTTTAACTAAAATATATAATCCAGGAGGGATGACATTTGGAAACAAATAAGCCTATTATAAAATTAATTGGGATGTTAAACAAGTCAGCAAGTAAAAAACAAATTGATTCTGATATTAGGGAATTAGAAAAATCAGTCAGCACCGTCCGGCTGACTGCCTTACTTGCCAAAGGGGAAAGCAGGCAGCAATTGCAGCAGTTTGCTAAACAGCTTGAATCCCATCTGGCACAGATAAAGCTAAAAGCCAAAATCGACAAAAAAGTCTTAAAAAAGAGATAGACACAGCGTTAAACAACCTTTCATTTAAAGAAATAGAAACAGGGTTCAGTGAAGGAAAAACAAAACTAAAAATACAAAAACTAATTGCAGATACAAAAAAAATAGTACGGCATTCCCCGATTTCCCTAAATATTGGCACAGGGGAAAGCACGCTCAAAAACCACTTAACCGCTTATAAAGACCACGGAAAGTCAGCATCAGACAGAATCAAAGGGCTTATCCTTGGAATCAATAAGATTGGCTCGGCGTTTGGCGTTGCAGGCCTGGCAATCGACAATTTCCAGAAAAGTTTAAAAACCATCCGGGAAAATAATTTAACCCTTACAAACATCGCAACATTAAGCAATTCCGGCAGAAACGAAATAGAACATTTAGGCAGTTCTGCCTTTGACACCGCATCTAAATTTGGCCTGCTTTCTTCCAATTACCTGGAAGCTGTCCAGGAGTTTAACAAACATGGCTTTTATGGGGAGGCAGGAAAATCGCTTGGGGAACTATCCTTAAAAGCGCAGGCAGCAGGCCGCCTCAGTTCTGAAACAGCACAAAATTACCTGCTGGCTGCAAACGCCGCCTATGGCTATCAGGGAAATGCTGAAAAACTGTCTGCTGTCCTAGACGGACAGAATGCAATCGCAAGCAAACACCACACTAACTTAGAAACAATGGCGGCAGCCACTGAAACGGCTGGAGCTGCTGCTGCCAATGCCGGAATAAAAATCAATGAACTATCCGCCCTGATTGGGATAATATCAGAAGGGACAGGGGAAAACGGGGCAGCCATCGGCACAGGCATCCAATCCCTCCTTTTGAACCTACAGGATATTTCCTCTGATAAAATAGCAAATACACTAAAAATAGCTAACGCATCCATGGCAGAAACAGCCAATGGCACTGAAAAACTCCGAAACCCAATCAATATCTTAAAAGATTTGGCAGAAACTTATAATGCGCTGGACGAAAAGAACCCTCTTAAAAATGAAATTACAGAAACAGTTGGTCAGGATTACCAGACACAGCTTGCAGCTCTTCTAAAAGGATGGAAAAACTATGAAAATATGCTAAAAGAATATTCATATGGCATAGGTTCTAGTGATATCGGCATTCAAAACACTACAGACTCCTTAAATGGAAAACTCAATATACTGCAAAATTCATGGGACAGCCTGGTAAACAGCATTATAAATAAATCTTCCGTCAAAGGAGGCGTTAGCTTTCTTGACGGACTGCTAGATACTGCTGAAAAACTTATTGACGTATTTAATATTACTTTGGCGGTTAAAACTCGACAAATTGTATAGCTTTTTAGGAGAGTTTCT
>CAJUJR010000125.1 GCA_910586605.1 uncultured Lachnospiraceae bacterium
TGTCATCTGCGATATTTATCGGTCCATAAATGCAGGGCAATAGTGAAAAGAAGAAGTTGGCAGTGGTCGCGATCCGGCACTGGCGTAATGGCGTCAGGAGCAGTTGAGACGGGACTGCCAGGAGGGGTTTTATATTTAAGACATTGGTGAAATACATTGGAGAATTCATTTATGATACACCCTCGCTTTGCCCGTATTTTTTTGGTGGTGATCGTCTATCTGGCAGCCGTGCTTGCCCTGATCTCATCGAAGGCAAACCCGACTTTAAGGAAAGTTTTTCATCAATACGATGAATTGAACGCAAAGGTGCAGGAAAATGTAAACGGAATACGGGTGGTAAAATCTTTTGTACGTGAGGATCATGAGATTGGACAGTTTGAAACGGAAAGCGAAAAAATCCGCAGCCTGTTTGTAAGCGCGGAAAAGCTGCTTGCACTGAATTCCCCTGTCATGCAGTTTTCCATGTATTCATGTATTTTACTGATTTCATGGATGGGCGCGAAAATGATTATTGCGGGAAGCCTGACAGAAGGGCAGCTTATGAGTATGTTTACATATGTGGCCAATATTCTGATCAGCCTGATGATGGTATCCATGACGTTTGTGATGCTCATCATGTCGAGGGCATCGGGGGAAAGGATTTCTGAGGTGCTGACGGAGAAGCCGGATTTATTTAACGTTCCCCATAGGGGGATGGTGCTTGCCGGGGGATGCGGCGACACGAACGGCAAGCCACAGATAGATAAGACAAGTCATTTGCAGGCAGCATATGAATTTGGAAAAAATATTTATTCAGAGTAATATTTTTCAGTTTTTAAACTTTGCAAGATACTATTTTATAGGGGCTTGCCAATGGGAAAAAGTAATATAAAATATGCCCAAACTACGGAAGAAAGCTGAAACAGCAGTTTATCAGTTTGCAGCACTGCAAATGTGGGATAAGCCGGAAGAAAGATTCCAGCTTTTTTGAGAGGGATTCTGATATAGCCTTCATATTGGAGAAAAATGCAAAGGATAAACAGAAACCGGTTATCCGGCACAAATAAAATAACGGGTTACAAAACATGACATCAGCCATTTATTCAGGTTGGTCTCTTTTTTTGTTTCAGGAAATGAAAAGGGTGGTTACCGCATTATGCGTAAGGGCAGCGCAGAAAAGAGGTAAGCGAAGATGTTGATAAAAGACAGACGTTTCAAAGGCTTATCCAGTGATGAGAAACTCCTTTACGGCCTGATGCTTGGCAGGATGTCATTATCCATGAAAAACGGCTGGTTTGATGATGAGAATAAAACATAATGTTTTGGCTCCAGCATCATGACATTAGGCTGTAAATAGTAACCACATAAGAGAATGACCAAAAAGATTTTCAATGATACTATGGTATATGCCTGTATGATATGATAGTATATATTTGCCAGGATACCTGGCGGGTATATTTAACCACTAGGGCGTTTGAAAATTGCTTTTTGCAAGATGTGTTTCACACTTTGTGGGAGATTTATTCTAATTTAGGAGGTGTAGCGGGCCGCATTGACTAAATTTGACGCAAATATAGCGCAAAGCAGGGAATGCAGATTGCAAGGAACGAAAAGTTCCTGGAATGAATTTTCAAACACACTCTAGGATAATTATGTTGTTAAACGAAAGGAAAAAGACAATATATGATGGAACTACAAAAGGCAATAGAAAATGTTACATACCGTAATTCAAGAAGATTCCCTTCTGAAGAATTTGAAGTGATTCTAGGACACAAAGAAGAGGCAAAGCCGTATCTTTATGAATCCCTGGACTATGCTCTCCAGGAAGCAAGCAATTTAGATGATAAATATACGCTTCATTTATATGCATTATATTTCTTGGCAGAATTTCAGGACAAGGAGTCTTTTAAAAGGATTCTTAAACTGGCCTCTTTGCCAACTGAAACACTGGATTATCTTTTAGGGGATGTGATTACAGAGGACTTAGCAGATATCATGTATAATACATATGATGGAAACCTGGAGCTTTTAAAAGAAGCTTCCAAAAATCCTGAGAACAATGAATTTGCCTGTATGGCTATACTAAATGTCATGGCACAGCTTTATCTTGATGGTATGTTTGACAAGGAAGAATGGAAAAACTATTTGTATCAGCTTCTTGCAGAAGATCATCTTGAGACAGAGATCTATACTGTTGCAGCAGAAATTATTTGCAAATGCCAATTTGAAGAAATGCTTCCTGATATACGTTCCTTGTTCCAAAATAATTTAATCAACAGGTGGTTTTTAGAGGATTACGATGAATGCGTGGACTTAATGTTTGATTATCAAGAAGACATACAATTCTGCAAACAGGAGATATCCATATTTTGTTTGAAAAACTGGGCGATGTTTGAGCAGGAAGAAAAAAAACGAACTCCAAAAAGCAATACCCAAAAAGAAAAAAAACGAACTTCTATAAACAAACCAGCCCAAAACCATAAAATAGGCAGGAATGCCCCTTGCCCTTGTGGAAGCGGGAAGAAATATAAGCATTGCTGCCTAAATAAACCGAAGGGAGGGCTGGATGGATCTGCATAAGGCCGGATGTCAATGTTTTATTTCCAGTAGATTTAGGGGCGGTAGTGATATTTTTTGTGGGTGCGGTATGCCGTGGATTTAATTTGGGAGACTTTGAATGCCCAGAGCAGTCAGTCCCTGTAGAAGCATTGTCCCGCCCGTGGGAAACCTGCCAAACTATGAACAGCGCCTGGGGATATGATATTTCCCGTGAAAAATCTTACCGTACCACAAAATCAATGGTTCAGGAACTGGTTACTGTAGCCTCCCGGGATGGAAATTACCTTTTAAATATTGGTCCAAAAGGTGATGGGACAATGACATCGGGAAGCAAAAAAATATTAAACAGCATAGGGAGCTGGATGGAGAAAAACAGCAACAGCATATATGGCACGTCAGGAAATCCATTTCCTAAAGAACCATCCTGGGGGACTTATACCCAGAAAGGGAAGACAGTTTATGCACATGTATTTAAGTGGCCAAAGGATAAAAAGTTAACCGTGTCACGCTATAAAAGCAAAAAACTGAAACTAAACAAAGTTTACTTGCAAAATACAGGGAAAAAACTAAAATATACTGTGAAGGGCAGTAAGATTACAATAAAAGTTCCAAAGGAAGCGCCTGATAAAAAAGATACGGTTATTGTAATGGAATATAAATAGTACAAGGTTAGGTTTTTATGGAAAAATACATTTTTCAAAACGGGCAGATAGAAATTGAGATTCAGGTTATCCGTTCTGCTAGAAAAAGCATGGCACTTGAAGTGAAGCAGGAGGGCAGGGTAGTAGTACGCGTCCCAAAACGACTTTCTGACCATGAAATTTCCAGTTTTATTGAAAAGCACAGAAACTGGCTTTTAAGAAAGCTGGCTTTATTGGAAAACAGGATATGCTACCATATTCCTCCTGCAAAAGATCTGACAAAGGAAGAAAGTGCCCGGATGCAGGATTTGTTTTCTTCAAAAGTAGAATATTATGCAGCCGTCATGGGGGTTACATATGGCAGGATTACAATCCGGAACCAGAAAACGCGCTGGGGAAGCTGTAGCAGCAAAGGGAACTTGAACTTTAATTACCGATTGGCATATCTTCCAGAAGAATTATTAGATTATGTTGTAGTCCATGAACTTGCCCACAGAATTTATATGGATCACTCGGAACGGTTCTGGCAGAAAGTCGCACAGTATTTTCCAGATTATAAAAACTGCCGCAAAAAACTAAAGGAAATACCAATATAAAGGTTATTTTTTCATTTTTTGCCTATACTATAAATAAGTATTATTCTCAAATTAACCATATATCTCTATATAAATATTACTCTGGCGGCTAAATATCAATGAATTTTACTAAGAGTAAATTTTCATCTGCCGGAGTAATAGATTATATTTGATGCAGAAGGAGGCAAAAATGGATTTAGAAGCTTTATTTCGGTTGGAGTGTGGATTGTATTTATTATCGGCCAAAGGTGAAAAAGACAATGCCTGCATTATTAATACGGTAATGCAGGTTACGGCAAATCCAGTCCAGATTTGCACTGCTGTAAATAAATCAAATTATACGCATGACATTATAACTGAAACAGGCCTTTTTAATGTCAGCGTTTTAACACAGAAGACACCGTTTTCTGTATATTCAGATTTCGGATACCGCAGTGGACGCCAGGAAGATAAATTTAAAGGCAGGACGGATATTGCACGCTCAGAAAATGGAATCTATTATCTGACAGAAAACTCCAATGCCTTCCTGTCTGCAAAAGTAAAACGGGCAATAGGCTTAGAAAGCCATACTTTGTTTTTGGCAGAGGTAACAGAAGCTGCCATATTATCAAACGGGCAGTCTGTTTCTTACGGTTATTATCAGAAACATGTAAAACCACAGAAGACAGATGTAGAAAAAACTACAAAAAAAGGGTATATCTGTACTGTCTGCGGCTATGTATATGAGGGGGATACCCTGCCAGAAGACTATGTCTGCCCAGTCTGTAAGCATGGCATAGAAGCATTTAAACCTTTATAATTATAAGACAGCATTCTGTTATGAAAAAACATGTTCTAGGTTACATCATAATTTCCTATAAAGATTAGGGTACAATATACCCTTTTTGCACCCCAACCCTAAAAAGTGAAAAACCAGCAGTTTTTATCTGCTGGTTTTTTAAATATATAATATTATTTTCCAAGGAAACGCATTGCGCCAAGTTCTCCCTTTTTTACCTGGTTTGCTGCTACTACCTTTAGGTTTTCAAGAGAATGGCACTCTGGGCAGACAACACCAAATGCAATCTTTTTCCCACATACCCGGCAATAAAGGCTAGTGATATTCTCTTTAGGATCATTTTTATATTGGATTCGTCCTTCTTTAATCCAACTACGGACTTTTGCAATCGGAATCTCAAAATGCGATGCAACATCCTGTTCATTTACCTCATTATTCCGAATATATTCTTTTACTTCAGAAAAAAGATTGATTTCCATACATGCTGGGCATATATCCGGCTTATAAGCTTCCGGAAGCTTTCTGGAGCATTGCTTACATACCCTTTCGTCTATATGCTCCGGCCTTTTTTCCAAAATATACTGCATGTAAATTCACCCCCCTGCTGTTTCATTCCAATATATACTATTATAATAGCACAATTTGTGGTAATCGTCCAGAGTGTGTTTAAAAAGTTATTATTCACGCAAGTGCAAGGTGTTACTATTCACAGCCAATCGTAGCCAAAACTCAATAAAAAATATCCTCCCTCTGTATGTTTTCTATAATGTGCAGCATGAGAAACTGACCGTTTTACATATTTTCTGTAGAAAGCGAAAGTTTTACCTTACTTACATTCTGACAAAAATTATAGAAGACATTCCTCCCTGGGCAATCCTA
>CAJUJR010000126.1 GCA_910586605.1 uncultured Lachnospiraceae bacterium
ATAACAAAAAAACTCAAAAAATGTATGTTTTTTTCATTCATGCGTTTATTCTGTCACTTATTGGTAAAATATAACAAAAAAACTCAAAAAATGTATGTTTTTTTCATTCATGCGTTTATTCTGATATGGGATTGAGGCATACTGGACAACAGATAAGGCAGACCTTTATAAAGTACAAAATAATGGCAAACTCTATAAAATCCAAGGCTGCCCTGACAGCAGGCTATGCTTGTGTTACAGCTCAGAAATACTTCAGGCAAAAAACAAGCCAGAATGTTCTTACGATATACTTATTTTTGACTGCCTGAATGGGATTTACCTTGAACATGGGAAAGATTTATACCAAGGCAAGCTGAACCTGGAATATGGAGATATACAAGAAGCCTACGCCGGGCATTATAGCGATCATTATGAAGTACCTTATGAAAAAAGAATAGAACCTGCTTTGATTGAACATAAAAAAGATATATTTTCCTCATTTTTTTCTGCCCTATATGAAGGTAAATTTGTAGCAAAAGAAGACGCCGCAGGGCTTATCGGCAATAATGAAGAATTTATAAAATGGGAATTCATCCTTAATAATTGTGATGGCTATTTCCTGATAAAGGATTCCTATGGGACAGATATAGAAATTTATATTTCCCCAGCAGGATATATTATATTTTTCAGCCCGGAAAGTACGCCATTTATTACCAAAATTGACAAACAAATCTGTAAACAGATAATTTCACAATACTTTTAGGCCCTGGACAAAACACTTTAAGTTCTTTTGCTTCTTATCCAAAAGAACTTAAAGTATTCCGGATTTTGGAACGTCGGTATTCATCTGGTGTCATTCCTTCTATATGCTTAAAGCGGCTGATAAAATGGCTACAGGACGAGAAACCAAGGAAAGCGCTGATTTCTGTGCAGGATGCAGTGCTATTTTCCAGCATATAACATGCCGTACGGCATTTCTGTTCCAAAATATAATGATTTAAAGCCGCGCCCGTCTCTTTTTTAAACAGCCTGGACAAATAATCTGAATTACAGGAAACAGCCTGTGCAATTTCCTTATTTGCCAAAGGGTATGTTAAATGCTTTTCTATGTAGTCAATTGCCCGGATAACAGGGAGAGACCTAGGCTGCTCCTTTTTTAAATTGTGCATAATACGGGTATATTTGGTGATTATTTCTTTTTTCAGATTTGATAGTTCCAAAGAAGAAGCAGCTTGGTCAACTTTGCGGATATACATGTCGCTCATCGTATAAGCAGTTTCGCTTCCTAGCCCACCTTCCACACAAAAACGCGTAATCATCGCAGTTAAAATAATTAAATGATACTTCATATTCCGCATAGGATCATTAGACAGCATACCCATACCATCTAACGGTTCTATTTTCATATCCCCCTCCAATACGGAAAGTTCTCCCTGCTGAATACTGCGGTAAAACTGAAATTCCTTTTCCAGGGATGTATGAAAATTATCTTCCTCCTTCTGCTTTAATAATAATTCTTCCAATTCCTGTTTCATAAATCCTCCCCACTGAAACATTGCTCCCCACCCCTTGAACTGAACTATCCAACTAAACTCCTTAAATTAAGTCTGAAATATGATATAAATATCGAATTTATTATATCATTTTTCCCATAAATTATCTATGATTATTTCAATCAATTATCGCATAAACAGTAACAACTACTTAACGTTTAATGATTTCAGGATAGAAACAAATAAAAATAATTTTTCCTGTATATTTTCCGCAGTATGCTGTATGAGAAAGGAGGCATCCCTATTATGAAAAAATGGACAGGCTATCAAAAAGGAGTAAATCTCGGCGGCTGGCTTTCCCAGTGCTGGCATGCAAAAGAACATTATGAAACATTTATTACTAAGGCAGATATTAAGAAAATTGCCGGATGGGGACTGGACCATGTGCGTCTCCCAATAGATTATAACTTAGTGGAAGAAGAAAATGGAATTTACAAAGAAGAAGGTTTTGCATATATACAACGTGCAATTGACTGGTGCAGCGAATGTAACCTAAATATTATCCTTGATTTGCATAAAACAGCAGGATATTCCTTTGATGATGGAGAACAGGAACAAGGCTTTTTTGAAGACGGGCAATATCAGGAACGTTTTTACCGCTTATGGGAGGAATTTGCCCGGCGCTTTGGGCAATATAAAAAAATGCTGGCCTTTGAGCTTTTAAATGAAATAACAGACAAAGAGCTATGCGAGCCATGGAATAAAATTGCCAATAACTGTATACGCAGGATACGCTGTATTTGCCCAGATATCTTTATTTTAGTTGGCAGCTACTGGAATAATAATGTAACAGCAGTAAAAGCATTGCCGCTGCCGCAGGATGATTATATCATTTATAATTTTCATTGCTATGACCCGCTGCTTTTTACACACCAAGGCGCATCCTGGGTAAAAGATATGCCAGAAGATTTCCGTTTTCAATTTGGGCACACCTATGCAGAATATTTGGAAACTGTAAAACAGATACTTCCAGACCAGGTTGAAGTATTCCCAAAACTGGACTGCATGGAAAAAACATTTGGGGCAGAATTTTTCCTTACCCTTTTTGCAGATGCAGTAAAGATGGCGGAAGAACGGAATACTACCCTTTACTGTGGCGAATATGGCGTTATTAACCATGTGGCTGCACCAGAGGCATTGCAATGGCACAAGGCAATCCACCAGGCATTTGAATATTATGGAATCGGACGGGCTGCATGGAACTATAAAGAATTAAATTATGGTCTTGTAGATGAACATTTTAAGGAAGTATTAGGAGAAGCCATAAACTATTTATAAGCAGATAAGCCACTGTGGCAAAAAAGGGCATCGCCACGATTACAGCAATTCCCTATCACACAAAAATATAGGGCAGGATAGCCGCCATGCCCTATATTTTTATCATCCCAACAATCCACCAGAAACTATTGCATTTCATCCTCATGAAGGACTTCCAAAAACTGCTCTATTGGCATACTTCCCAAATCACCGCCATCTCTCTTGCGGACAGAAACGCAATTGGCATTTACTTCCTTCTCGCCAACCACAAGCATATAAGGTATTCTTTCCAGTTGTGCAGTTCTTATTTTATAACCTATTTTTTCAGCCCTTCCATCCACTTCGCAGCGTAACCCTTCTTTTTTCAAAAACATTTCAATTTCTTTTGCATAATCATTGTATTTATCCGAAATAGACAGTATCTTTACCTGCACTGGTGAAAGCCATAATGGAAATTTTCCAGCAAAATGTTCAATCAAGATACCTATGAATCTCTCAATCGAACCAAATACTACCCTGTGTATCATAATTGGGCGATGCTTCTTCCCATCTTCCCCAATGTACTCTGCCCCAAAACGATGCGGTAATTGGAAATCTAACTGAATTGTCCCACATTGCCAAGTCCTCCCAATAGAATCTTCCAAATGGAAGTCAATCTTTGGACCATAAAATGCCCCATCTCCCTCGTTTACAACATATGGCAGCTTTAAATCATCTAATGCATTTTTCAAATCTTTTGTTGCCATATCCCAATCTTCATCGCTTCCAATGGATTTTTCCGGCCTTGTAGATAACTCTACATGATATTTGAATCCAAAATTTGAATATACTTCGTCTATCAGATGGGCGACGCCTTTGATTTCATCTTGCATCTGTTCTGGAGCCATAAATATGTGGGCATCGTCCTGTGTACAACAACGGACTCGCATAAGGCCATGTAACGTGCCCGATTTTTCATTTCTGTGTATTAATCCCAACTCACTGATACGCATAGGAAATTCATGGTAAGAGCGGGGTTTCATTTTATATACAAGCATACCGCCCGGGCAACTCATAGGTTTTATAGCAAAATCTACTCCATCAATCGAAGTTGTATACATATTATCTCTGTAATGCTCCCAATGTCCAGATGTTTCCCAGAGCTGCCGGTCTAACATAATTGGCGTAGATATTTCCACATACCCTTCTCTTGTGTGCAGTTTTCTCCAATAGTCAATTAGCAAATTTTTCAAAATCAGCCCTTTTGGAAGAAAAAATGGAAAACCTGGTCCTTCCTCAAATAACACAAATAAACCTAGTTCTTTCCCTAATTTTCTATGATCTCTCCTTTTGGCCTCTTCCAATTGGTTTAAGTGTTCCTCCAACATAGCTTCATTTGGAAACGATGTGCCATAAATCCTAGTAAGCATTCTATTTTTTTCATCACCACGCCAGTATGCACCTGCAACAGACAACAGTTTAAATGCCTTAATTGCACTTGTGTATGCGACATGCGGCCCAGCACACATCTCTAAATATTCTCCCTGCTGATAAAAACTAATTTCCTCATTTTCTGGCAACTCATTTAATAGCTCCATTTTATATGTTTCGTCTCTTTCCTCCATAGCCTGCATTGCCTTTTTCCGGTCTGCTGTAAAGTGTTTGAGCTGTAAATTTTCTTTCACAATTTTTTTCATCTCTGCTTCTATTTCAGCAAAATTTTCTTCCGAAAAACGAAAGTCAAAGTCAAAATCATAATAGAACCCCTCTGCAACAGATGGACCTATTGCACATTTAGCAGTTGGATACAGCCTTTTTACTGCCTGAGCCAAAATATGTGCTGTCGTATGCCTAAATGCATTTTTTCCCAATTCCTCTTCAAAGCCAGCCTCTTGAATAGAACCATCTTTCATTTTAATTTTCATGTTATCATTTCCTTTCTAAATATATATTACTCCGGCGATTAAATGTCGATGAATTTTACGCAGAATAAATTTTCATCTGCAAGGCGGAAGAATGAGTTGTAGCGAGTGCTACAGCGATTGATAACAACGCGGCAGATGGAAATTTAAGCAAGTAAAAACGTTGATATTTAACCGCCGGAATAATATTTATGATTAACATAAGAAAAGCACCCTTAAAGATACTTACACTGTATCTTTAAGGGTGCTTAATTGCACGGTTCCACCTTAATTTTTTACTTCAGATTCTATCAAATCCTAACCTTTAACGCAGGTACACGGCAATACTTACATCTACTTTCAGTATTGCAGCTCAAGAATGGTTTTCACATACAATTTACATAAACATCTTCCACCAAATGATGCTCTCTCTGCCTGCAATTAATATGCTACTTGTTTCCGTCATCGCTTTTTCTTATGCTAACTTGTTAAACATAATAACATTCACATTATAGATTGTCAACAAGGAAACAATCGTTTGCAGCATCTATAAATAATATGCTGTTACTATTCACAGCCAATCGTAACCAAATCTCAATAAAAAATATCTTCCCTCT
>CAJUJR010000127.1 GCA_910586605.1 uncultured Lachnospiraceae bacterium
TAACAATATTTGGAAAAAAAGTAAACTGTAAAAACTAACCGGATGGAGTACTAGTATATGATATTGTATAAATGTATTAAAAAAGTGAGGATTTGTGAAAAGATTGTAAATGGGCTACAGATATGGTAAAATCGAAGTAAAGTAAAGGTTATTATATCGTTAATTTTAAAAAGTGCCAAAATCTAGTACATAAGCAAATGATTCTGCCTTATTATGAAATTGACCATAAATAGCAATAAGAAAATACATGTTGTAAAGAAATGGAGAATAAGTAAAAGATGGTTATAACGGAAGGCAGGGCGGCTTTTGGTAAAGATAACAGGGCAGAGAAGGCTTCTAGCAATTTATTAAATCCTGAATTGGGTAACGAAAACCGTGTTTTGCTTCATAAAACATATCAGGATTCATTATTTACAAAGCTGTATAGCAGTAAAGAAACACTGCTGGATTTATATCAGCATTTACACCCAACCGATATCAGTGTTACAATTGAAGACATTGAGATTATTACACTTTGTAGTACAGTAATTGTCAGACGCTATAATGATGTTGCCTTTAAAGTAGGCAACAGGCTAATGGTATTAACAGAACATCAGTCTACCCCTAATTGGAATATGCCGCTCCGAATGTTATTTTATGTGGCTTCAGAATATGAAAAATTAATTGGTGACGATAAGAAGCTTATTTTCAGGGATAAACTTATAAAGATTCCCCGCCCAGAGTTTTATGTGGTCTATACGGGAAGCAAGCCACTGGGCAGTGAGCTGCGTCTTTCAGATGCTTTCAGGGGTGAAGGGGATACGGCATTGGATTTACAGGTGGATATCATTACGGAGTCGGAAACGGATGATACCCTTGGCGGATATTTAGACACTGTCAGGTTTGTAAAAAACAACAGAAGAGATGGGCATATTTCTCCAGAAGCTTTACATGGGTTTATAAAAAATTATAAAGGTTCTGCATTGTTTAAACAGTTTTTAGATGGGATGGATGCAGAGGAGGTAGTGAAAATGATTGATATTGAATATGATTATGAAGTTGAAAAGGAAGTCCTTAGAGAAGAGGCACGGGAAGAAGGCAGGGAAGAAGGGATAGTTCTTGGCGCTATAGATGTTTATGTGGATTCGGGTATGGACAAAAGTACAATTGTAACAAAAATAAGTAAGAAATTTAAACTGGATGATTCTGAAACTGCACAGTTCCTAAGCCTGTATGAGAAGAGATATGGGAGAATTTAGGTATGGCAGGGGATACGTTAGTATAAGGTTTCATTGTACATTTTTATACTCAAAGCCACCAGGATTTACTAACCTGTCTAACAAAAGAATATAGCTGGCAGCCTTTCGTTATAGTTGATAACTGAAAATCTATTCGATGTGCAGTATAAATTATGGGGCTACGAACTAATCGGCGGTATCAGTCCGCAATAGCGGCCAATCTTAGGGACTATTAATATTATAGGACGGCGTGAACTATATATTTAAACAGTTTTTAAGCTTTGGCAGTTTGTAATCTTTTGTATTGATTAGATTACAGATGTAAAGATTGGTTACAGCCCCGGATTTTATGATTCTGTTTCTTCAAGTATATCTTTCTTTTTAAAAATGAAATAACCAATTATAATACAGGTTAAAATATCTGCTAATAATATAATAATGCAAGCTGATGATAAAAAACTATTGTCAACAATAGGTACAGTACGGTTAGGCATTTCCCAGTTTCCCGGCAGGAACCATGTCTGCCAATAGGGGATGCCAACAATATGGTAAAAAGTGCCACAAAGGAGAGCACAGACTTTATATAGCCCTAATGCCATTTGTAAAAGTCCAAAAAACAGGGCTAAAAGAAATGGTTGGATTATGGCAATGCATACTATCTGTTGTATGGGGCATAACGCAAAATCTTCTCTTGCCAATATCTGCATGATATCTGCGGTTGGCTGAAGGCTGATTTTTGTTCCATTAGAAAAAGAGAACAAAAATATGATAAAAAAATAAATTGTAAAATAAGCTATGGTAAAAAGAAAGCACCAAGCTACTTTGCCAAGCCACCATGCTAAACGGCTTTTGGAATGGGTTAAGACCTGGATTCCCCAGCCTTTCAGGTCATTGTTGAGGTATCCGTTCAGGCTTATCAGTAAAAAAAGGAATAACCCTACTCAGCGGATTGGCACTGTAAATAATTCATATAAATCAAATTCAAAAGGTGCGCTTTTCTGTACCATATAAATCCAATAATTCATTGTTGTCCCCAGGCTCTGTATATATCCTGCCTTTCGTAAATCTGCAAGTTGTGTATGGAATCCGGAACAGGAAAAGAGTGACGGCAGGACTGGCAGCAGGAAATATACACGCTTTTCCCAAATCCCTTCTTCCAAATCATGCTTTATAATCCTAAGAATCTGCATATCCTGTACTCCCTTCGCTTTGTATTTGCCCTTCACTCATTGTAATAATCTCAATTTCAGGAAGGAAACAGCACACGGATTGTTTTGTTTCATATAAGAACAGCTTTTTGGTGCATCGTCGGCTGGACATCAGAGGAATTTTCCCTCAACATCATATTAAACTTTATAACTGTTTTCTGTCCTTAACAATAAAATATAAAAAAAGTAATGTACTAATAAGCAATACCAATATCCCAATTATTGAAGAAATGTCTTTATAAAAAAATAGAACATTCCTAATTTCTGTTTTATATAAATTATCCTTTTCTTGTGTGAATATTATTTCTTTCTGTCCCAGTACAATACCGTACCAGATGGAACGCACATATATGCTATATGTATTTTCTTCACTCTCCCACCAGGCAACAACTTCCTCCTTTGCATCTATTTCTTGTGAAAGCATTGGATAACTTTCCATTAAATCTTCTGTTTTATTAATATCCGCAATTCTTCCAGAAGAAATAAACATGTATAAATTACTATCTTTTGTCCCTTGCATAGAAAGCACTGGATATAGCTCCACTATTGGCGCCTTGCTTACATCATATTCCTGTTCAACATTAAGAGATAGAACATTGTTTTGCCCGGAGATGAACATATATACAGAACCTATAATTCCACTGCGTGCTATAATGAATACAAGTGCCAGGACGATTGGTATTATAATTTTTTTCATATACATTACTTTATGCTTACCTTGGCTTCTAATGCCTGATAAGATATCCCTTTCATTATTTTATATTACTCTAGGTATTAAATATCGTAATATTTTTTCGCGGGATAAATGTTCATATGCAAGGCGGAAGAATGAGTTGTAGCGAGTGTTACAACGATTGATGGTGCTAGATGTCCAGTGGACATCTGTTAAGCACGGACCGTAGCAGAGCGTAGACCAACGTGGCAGATGGAAATTTAAGCAAGTAAAAACGTCGATATTTAACCGCCGGAGTAATATAACGCTGTATTGTATTGTTGTTGTTTCACTTATCTTAACCTCCTGTCCTTTGGAAACAGCCTGTCACAATACACTGCTTGCATGAACTTATTATAGCATGGGGCAGGCTGATTTTCCATCATCATCGGAATTTAGTTATGCAGATTTTTTTCTCTCATGCCGCATGACTTTCTCTACAAGCCTTTCCACGGTCTGCTTTCTATCGCTGAAATGCTCTTTAAAACAGATAATTTCTTTGCCGCAGACAAAGAATGCCTGACCGTCTTTTTCTATGAAACAGCCCTGCGGGATGCCCTTCTCCTTTGGCTTTATGCCTGTCTGTATCATCCTGTCAAACAATTTAACCATTCGATCCCTACCTTTCTCTTGACCTGTTTTTATTCGATTTCTGCAATTCCTCCAATACTCCTGGCGGTATTTTTTTCAATAACCTTTCCATCTGCTGATTAGTTTTCTGCAACTCAAATATCCTCTGGTTGGCTTTCTGTACCTTTAGTTCCTGATCGTACTTTTCATCACGCATACGCCCCACATAATCGGATTCCTGCCCGATTCTTTCTTTCAATCTGTCGATATACGCCTGCTGTTTGCCGATTTCCTTAGAGAATTTCTCCGCATCTGGAAGACATGTGGGGATATGCTTCCGCTTTGTTTCCATTGAGGACTGCCCCCGTTCAAGCTGATTCCACCGTGCGGACATACGCTCATGGTAGGCGGTCTGCCATTCGGATAAGGATTTCTGGTTGCCTAAAATGGCTTTTGCGGAGAGCTTGTTATCTGGCGTAATCGGTACAAAACATAAGTGCATATGGGGTGTTCTCCCGTAGGGATGGCAGCGGCGGGGATATCCCAAAAATACCGTCATCATCGTCATGACCGTCATTCCCCACATCTTCCTGCCTTGCAAGGGAAATCATCCGCCCGCTGCTCCTGCGGCTGAAATCATAGCGGATATGGTTTTCAAGCAGGAAATCCACTAACCGAAAAAGAATATCTGGTATCGCTTCTTTCGCAAGCTGTTCTTGCTCCTTACGTTCCACCAGTTCCCAACTGCAATCACGGAAGCGGAGCTTAAACTCCTGATAGGGCGTATCCCTGCCCGTCACATATAACTTTGCGGCATTGGACGCACGGCTTTCCTGTTCCAGAACAAAGGTTGCGTCTGCACTCCCCGTCAATCTCGTCGTGCTAGACACTTTGTTGAACACGTCGCTGTCGTTCTGCTTTCGGATGTGGTGTACGACAATGACCGCCAGAGAGTGCCTGTCGGCAAAGTCTTTGATAAGGGAGATGTCCCCGTAATCGCTTGCATAGGCGTTGTCTTTGGATGCCAATCTGATAGAAATTGAAATCATACTCGTAATAGAGCAGGAAACGCCGCCTTTGTATCTCTGGCAGTCGGGCAACCGATTTGTAAAACAATTCATTCCGTTCTTTTTCAATCATTCTTTCATCAAGCGTCTTAGGCACTCGCAACGCCCGTCTGTAAAGCGTTTCGTCCCACACCTCGTTAAATTCCCTGTGCCGCTGGTTCCATTGCTGAAGGTTTCTGTTCCTGCGCTCCATCTGCCAAAATTCAATGAATAATTGTTCTGACACTTCCAGTTCGTGGTGTTCCCCCTGCCCGTCCTTAAAGCTGATAAAATACCTTTTGCCGCTTTCCGTGGATTCCTCCCGAAGCGTGTATGTCTTTGCCCAGTATGCCATTTCCTTTCCTCCCGAAAAAAATTGAGCGGGAGGATTGCCCTCATACGCACCAACTTTAGCTGAATTGACAAAGTTGCTGTCGGTTTTTTTTAC
>CAJUJR010000128.1 GCA_910586605.1 uncultured Lachnospiraceae bacterium
GAAGATATTTTTTATTTCCTTAAGTCCGGCTACGATTGGCTGTGAATAGTAACATCCTAATACCATTGACTGTGAATAATAACAATTCAGGGTTGCTAATTCACAGCCAATAGTATCCTGTTAGAAACAAATAATAAACTTTTTTCTGCATTATGCAGCATGAAAAAATGTTATATTGTGATATTTTCTGCAAAAGACGAAAGTTTTGTCCTCTACATATGCAAGAATAAGGCAGTAATATCACAAGTTATTTCTTAACAGTTCCTAAAGTTGACAATGCCCTATATCTTTACTATAATTAAACCATAAGTTTAATTATAGTAAAGATATAGAATGGAGACAAAAAATAATGATAGGTTTATTTTTAAGCGGTACAGGGAACACAAAACATTGTCTTGAACTTTTATTACACACTTTAGATGATAATGCAGTATCAATACCTATAGAAAATGAGCAGGCAGCCAAATTGGTTTCTAAACACGAAATAATTTTCCTGGCATATCCTACACAATATTCTAATATTCCGTTTATGGTCCGTGATTTTATCCAAAGAAACAGTAAAATATGGGCTGGAAAAAAAGTGTTCTGCATGACTACTATGGCGCTTTTCAGCGGCGATGGTACTGGCTGCGCCGCCCGGCTGCTCAAAAAATACGGCGCAAAAATCATTGGCGGCTTACAGGTAAAAATGCCAGATTCCATAAGCGACAGCAAACTTTTAAAGCACCCTAAAGAAAAAAACCTTAGAACCATCAAGTTAGCAGACAAAAAAATCATTGAAGCTGCATGCCAAATGAAAAGGGGGATATTCCGCCAAGAGGGGCTGGGAATATTTGCGCATATTGCCGGTTTATTTGGACAACGGTTATGGTTCTATTCTAAGACAAAAAAATACACAAAGTCATTAAAGATTAGTGACGCTTGTATTGGCTGCGGATTATGCTTAGATATCTGCCCTATGAATAATATCATCATAGAAAACGGAACTGCCAAAGCACAAGAAAAATGCACGATGTGTTACCGCTGTATTAATTCATGCCCAAAGCAGGCTATCACACTTTTAGGAAGGAAAACAGTAAAACAATACCAGTTTGAAAACTATATATCGTAAACAGGGCCTAAGAAGAGCACAAAACCAGCGTTCTTCACACTTAAAGCCGGCAAAGTTTCCCGTAGTTCCTAAGTTAAAGCAAAACCCCGCTAAAAACAGCGGGGTTTTTGACCCTCACGGGCGCACTCGGATGATAACAGATACGGATGCATAAGGACATCATCTCCCCTGCACCTGATACCTGCAGTACACCCTTCTTCCAAGCAATACCAAAACCACCCCTGAAACAAGATATAAAACAGGTGCAAACTGCCAGCTCGTAAATCGCCTGCCAAAAACAGATACCAGCCTTACATCCAAAAAACCTTGGTCAAGCTTTAACAGGTTTAACGGGAGGAAGTTCCATATTTGTGACAAAACCGGGAATCCCCGCGGTATGACAATCAGCCTGGAACCTGCTATTACTGCTATCACAACTGCCATTGCTGCAACACTGCTGCAGAACTTTTCTGATACTACCATAATCAAAATACTGGTTAGTACAACAACCAAAACACTAATAAATAACATAATCAATAAAACCTCCCCTACCGAAAGAGGATAAGAATACCAGCCTGCCACCAACTGGAGCGCCGCAGAAAAACCTTCTGTACCATACAAAAAGAAAGTGAGTGCTACAACAATACATAGCATTACTGTTACAGCAAAAACTGCAAATAAAATCCCTGCCGCTATTTTTGCATAATACAGCTGCCTTTTTCCATTCCGGCTGCATAAAATCACCTGGTCTGCCCTTCTCTGGTGTTCTTCTGCAAAAACCCTGCCTACCACCACTGCTAACAGAAAACTGATGTACAAAACAACCATGTAAATACCATTCCCACTCATGCTGATAAGCTCGTTAAAACCTTCTGCATATTCTAATGTAAACTGCTTTGGAAGCAGTTTTTCCTTTTCCTGCCAATAACCACGCTCCTCTGCAGAAAGCCCATATTCTGCCTGATAGCTCTTTACCAGCTCTTTTCTGGCCCGATAAATTTTTTCTTCCGTCAGGCTGCCATTCCCCTGCCCGTCAACCTTTGCCAGCAGCATTTCTCCACCAGTTAAGGAATCCAGTACATTTTCTATAGGAGAAAAACGCTCTATCTCTCTTTGGAAAACTTCCGCCTTCTCTGCCCCTGCTTTCTCCAGAACTTTGCCATACTCTTTTCCTACATCTGTAAGCAGGACATTGTCTATTTTCCTGCCCGACCAATACATGCCGTTTTCCCTTTCCCTTGCCTTTCTATCCGCATAAGAATCATGCCATTTCTCTTCTTCCCCCTCTCTTGTTTTCACATTTGAATACGTCACACTCCATGTCAGGATGACAGACAGCAGATACGCAAGAATCAATACAGCAAATGTAATCCATGTACTTTTCCTGGTGCATATTTTTTTAATTTCATATCCTAATAATGTTTTAAACTGCCCCATTCTTCACTCCTCCTTTTCCTCAAACTGTTCCATATAAAATTCTTCTAAATCTCCAGGGATATCTTCCCTCTTTCCATGAAAAATAAGCTGTCCGTCCTTCATCAGCAGAATTACATCTGCAATCTTATCTACATCAGAAACAATATGTGTCGATAAAATCACTACCGTATCCTTTCCAAGCCCCTCCAGCAGATTACGGAAACGCACCCTTTCTTTCGGATCCAGCCCTGCCGTAGGCTCATCCAATATTAATATCTTCGGCTCATTCAGCAGCGCCTGCGCAATCCCAAGCCTCTGCTTCATCCCTCCGGAATACGTCTTTATTTTCTTTTTTGCCATATCCTCTAAAGAAACAAACTGCAAAAGTTCTTTCGCCCTTTTCTTTGCCTGTCCCCTCCCAAGCCCTTTCAACGCTGCCATGTATAGCAGGAAATCAAACCCGGTAAATCCCGGATAATACCCAAAATCCTGTGGCAGATACCCCAACACAGCACGATATTCCTCCTCCGCCACATCAATCCCGTCAAATGCCACCTCTCCCCCTGTCGGTTCCAAAATCCCACAAAGCATCCTCATAAATGTTGTTTTCCCAGCCCCATTCGCCCCCAGCAGGCCGTATATCCCCTCCTGAAAAGAAAAGGACACACGGTCTACTGCAATTTTATTTTTATATTGTTTTGTCAAACGGTCTACTGCTAATTCCATCATTCTACCTCGCCTTCCATTTCATGAAATTGACTGTAAATAGTAACTTTTCATAATTTTTCTTCCCTCATACAACGCCAGCCCTCCAAGCACCACTGTGACCATCAGCCAGGCAGGCAGATACTTCTCCTGGTAAATCCACCACAAATTTTTAGTACTGACAAATGCTGCTGCACTTACTGCCAGAGCAAGCCCAGCACAAGCATACAGCCCTTCTTTCACTGCGAAGTTCCTAACAATCCAAAGGCTGCCAAAAACAGACAGCAGGTACGGTACAAACAAATACAGCACAGTCCTCATATAACTGCCCTGTACTGCCATGCTTCCGTACTCATCCCCTACAATCCTTGCCAGTACCAGCGCCAGAAACACATCTTCTGCCCCCACCACTGCCATCCTTGCCAACAAAACACTTTTCAGAGAAAAGCGGGAAGACATCTCAAGCTCCTCCATTCCATAAACAGAAGAGCGGGTACTTTCTGATATGAAAGTAAGAGCCAGGAGCGGCATCATAGCAACAGCGCTTGAAAACAGCCCCTGCCAATAAAAACAGCTTAAATTAACCGCTATGCCGAGAAGCAAAATTGCAGCCACCCAGGACCATACAGAAATATAGGAAAACTGTATCCTGATAAAATTCCCCATACTGACAGGCTCCGGGCCGATTTCCCTGAAAAATCCCCTTTTGCCCGGAGGCGCCGGTGCTTCAAATAATTTTTCCAACTGTTTTCTCCCGTTTTTATCCATCTGCCATCCTCCTTTCTAATTTCTGCAAAACCTTCTTTGTTTCACGATAAACTACATATCTGGATTTTCCATAAAACTTTGCTAAATCTGCCACCGAAACCCCATTAACATAACGAAGCAAAATCAGCTCCCGCTCATTACTGCCTAATTCTTTCAGTGCCTGTTTCAACAAAACAGAATCCAACAGGCTGTCTTCTGGGTCTTCACCTGGCAGTTCCTCCGGCAGCGGCTCCATTTTTCTCCGGCGCGCTTCATCAATACAAAGATTTCTCGCAACAGTATACAAAAATGCCAGCGGCCGTCCGATATCCTTGTAACTGTCACTTTCCAGATAACGAAGAAAAGTCTCCTGCGTAATGTCCTCTGCCTTCCCGATATCCCTCAGATGATAGTAACAGTATCGATATATATGATCATACTGTTCTTTTAGTTCTATTGACATACACAATTCACCCCCTTCTATAATGTTTAACGCGCCAGAAAAAGAAATGTGCGCCAAAAACTACAATATTTTTTTAAATATACCTAAATCCGTGAGCCTTCTACAACTTATTTTCTGTAACCCCATATAATTCCGGCACTTATACGTTATTTTAGTTGAATTCACAAATGAACGTATTATCCCAAGCGGTGGGCTTGCTGTTGTCGGTGCAATCCTCGGCAAAAGTGATTTTGTCAAACGCTGCAACCAATAGTTTTGAGGTTAGGTTCACGGATTCAGGAAAGAGGGAACAAACCAGCTCCCCCTCTGTAAGCGTTAAGAAAATATCCAGTATTATATTAAATGACTTCTGGAGCTGCAGCTACAATCTGTCTCTCCCTTTTCATGACTTCTGTTTGCACTTCTCCCCATATGGCTATTTCTTCCTTTATATCTGCTGCCTTTTCTTTGCGTAACGCGTCAAAACAAAATTTAGCAATCGTGATAGGGTTTCCCATTTCCGGGTCTCTGACGGTTGTTCTCTCCATCCAATCCATCACGTTTGTATATGGAATGTCAAGCTTGACTTCTTTTTTTCCGATGCCTAAAGTTCTTTTCTTGAACTTGTCCAAATCTGCATTTATCTGTGCATAATCGCTGTACATGACCTTATATCGGCGGATAATATCATCAAGTTTTTTTGCTTCTTTCCGATATTCTTTTCGGATATCCGTAAACGCTTCGTTACTATTCACAGCCAATCGTAGCAGAATTTAAGTAAATAAAAAATATCTT
>CAJUJR010000129.1 GCA_910586605.1 uncultured Lachnospiraceae bacterium
TACAGCTTACTCTATTCTCCCCAGCATAGCTGGGGGATTAGTGTTTTCATTTAATGCAAATTCATCATCCGTAAAGATGTCCTTCCATGCCGATGCAAGCGCATCGAATGCGGGTTTTAACTGGGTGTTGAGCTGGTCGATGGTGGAAGATATGGAGAGGGTGGGGGATACTTCCGTACCATTCAATTCTTCTATCCCATTCTTTGTTTCCTCTATCTTCTGCTGTAATTCTTCAAACCCCATTTTATTATCCGGCGCAAATGACAGCGCAATCCTTTTGTCATCATCGGAAAGTGATAACAGATCATCGACTGCTATATTCCCAAATCTTCTTAACAGCAGATCATTCGTATTGTCATATGTTCCGTTTGCCTTCTGAATGTTCATTACCATCAGGGAAGAATCATGGTATATCCGGTTCCAGTATTCAGCCATTTCTTCCGCTTTTGTTAAATCGTCCCCATCCAATAAACCACTGTCTACAGCCTCTTTTGCCATCTGATAATTCGACAGATACTCACCCATGTTAAGGGTAAGCTGTTCTTCAATAGCCTGCTGTTCCTTTAATACACCTGCCCGTTTCTGTGTAAGTTTATTAATGGAATCCTGAATCTGCTCCTGCCTTACTGCATTGACTTCATTGGAAAGGTCGGTTTCCAGTGCTGAAATATTGTCATTCAGATTCCTGATATCTTCCTCATTGATGCGGAACCGCATGGACAGGTATGTATACCCTTCCTTATTATAACGGTTATCTTCTGACATCTGCTTTGTAACAAGGCTTTCTTCATCAAAATAATCAGAGAAACTTGTACCAATCTGATTCTGGTATAGCCGTTTCTGCTCTACTTCAAGTATTCTTTTCTGAAGCTCCAGTTCCTTTTCAAGCTGCTGGATTTTCTGCTTGTCAAAATCTGATTTGTATTCAAGATTATTCAATTCTTCTATTTGGGATTTCAGTTCTTCAATCCTGGAATTGACGCCATCCACGGATTCCTGTGCTTCTGTAACTGTCACATTGAATTTGTCAATCGCCTTTGTTATCACTGCCTGTACTGCCAATCCTGCGAACAGACTGAATGCCGTATTTAATAATACTGTTTTCAGTCTTAATGCGTCTGTAGACTGACCTGTCGCGTTTAAATATGAACGGTACCCTCTTAATGAAGCGGGTGCATCTACTGATGTTGTTTGGAGGTATGCCCGTAATTGTTCATTATTTGATACAATCGCATCATCAAATGTATTAATATTTGCTGTACCGCTATTTAATCGATTGTTCCATTCTTCCATAGCCACTGATGCATCCCTGAAATGCTGTACCTGATCCCTGTAAGCACTGATATCAAATCCCATGATATTCCCACGGACATCAATCCTGCGTGTCTGCCAGTTGACTAACTGTGTAAGTCCATAGTTCTTATTGAGGGCTGTCAGGCTGCCATTGACAGTTGCAAGCAGCATTGGGACAGCGCCTATTATATCTGTAAGTTTTGTGAACGACTGAATCATGTTGTCAAGGAATGAAATCCCGCCTTTAATAGCGTCCTTGCTCGTTACAGCAGAAACAAAATGATCCCAACTGTTGGATAATTGTGCCAGTCTTCCTTCCCATGAATCTGCTGATTTCTCCGCTTCACATAATGCAGAACCCGCCGCATCCTCATAATCGCCCAACATCTTTATGTAGGTTTCCCAGTTTGAAAGGATACTGGACAATACATTCCCCCTGTATTTACCGCCTATATCGGAAATAATGTTTGCACGTTCGGCACTGTCTTTGGGAAGGGAATTATACACTTCCGCAAGTTCTGATAAGATTGCCACCGGATTCCTTAAACGGGTAATGCCGTCCGCCGTCTCCTTCATCTTAATCCCAAGGGAATCCAAACGGCTTTCCACTTTTCCAAGGTCTTCCGCTGTTGTTTCCAGCCCTTCCTCCGTATTCTGCACCTGCTGGAGGTTCATGACGATTGCCTTGACCGCCCTTCCGACTACCTGACCAGATTCCTTTGTTGTTGCAATACCAGTACCAAGCAGAGCCGTCATTTCATTTTCGGAAATATTTGAGTTGGCCAGTTGGTTTGCCGCTACCTTTGTTGCATCTGCCAGTTCCGTCATGGAAACAGCATTGCGGTTAGTCACCTGGTTCTGTGCGTCCAGTAGTGCATTAAGCTGTTCCACATTCCCGGAATAACCATATGCGGCATTGGATGCAATCAGGTATTCATTGGCAAGATCTGCCGTCAAATCCCCCGCTGACTGTGCAAGTGTCGCAAGTTCCGCTAATGGCTGCGCTTTATCCTCACCAAATCCTGCCCTGCTCATTTCCTGAAAACTTTTCATGAAATTATTTGCCAAAACACCATATTTGCTTGCAATCCCATAAGACCTGTCCCCAAGTTTTTCCAGTTGCTTTACTGTCATTTCACTGGTCTTACTGATTCCAGTCAGCAAAGTATCCATATCCTTTAAATTGTTTAAAGACTGACGGAATTTATTGACGGCAGTAAATGCCAGCCCAAAATAATTGCCGATTTTCAGAACATTTCCAAGCATATTTTTGATTCTGTCACTTGTGGAGACTGCCGCGTATCCCGTAGCCCTTACGCCCGATGTAAACACCTGGAGCTGGTCTGTTGCATTTCTTAATTCATCCCTGTTAGTAACAGAACTGATTACGCCACGCAGTCTTTCAGCTTCACCAAGCCAGTATGAGGACTCATTGATTTTTGTATTCTTATTGAGAAACGTTGTAAGCTGGTTCAAAAGTTTCTCCTTCTTCAAGTCAATGTTCACACTGATAGGGCTTCTTTCCACAATTTCCCTTGCCTGTGAAACAGCCCTTCTTACCTGTGCGCCCAGCCTTTCACTGTTGCTGTTGATATTAAGCTGTATGTCCCTTGCTGACACATTCCTCAGTGCATTATTGATCTCACGGTTTAACTGCCGGTTATCAATTTTTGCCTGTAACCTGACCTGCCTTAACTGCGCTTCCATTTCCTTTATTGTCTGGTTTAGTGCCGTTTTGGTCGTCCCTTTTGTCAGGACACCTACAAGTTTGATCTTATTAATGACCTTCTCCAGCTCTTTGATATCCTTGTTGACCTGTACACGGCTTTTCTGTTTCTGCAATAAAGCAACCAAATTTACTACAAATTCATTATTACTGCTATTACTCAATACCTGTTTCCTCCTTAAAATTGGGTATAATAAAAGAGAGACTATAAAATAATCTCCCTTATAAACTACATTATTTGATTGTGATAAATATTAAAATTTTCTTTGGCATCTTACACAGACACGATTATAGCCATTCGTTGCAAATCCCGTCAGTAAACTAAATTTCTTTGGAACCATCTGTACCTGCGTGCTGAAACAATATGGGCATTGTACTTTTGGCGCGGACTTTGGTGCCGCAAATGCATCCGGCACATATTTCCTAAGTTCTGCTTTTGCCGCATCGCAATTACCATCTTTACCTTTGGGTGGGGCTTTAAATTCTTTTATCAGGTAATAACGTTCTCCTAAATTAATCGGATTTCTTCTAAGAATCGACTGGTTCCATTTTTAACTCCATAATAATACCACGTAATCCAATCCGAATGTTCTTCCTCTCCATCCACCAATGAAGCCCCACATACGGGACAAATATTCGGGTTATCCCTATTTTCTAAAGCACTTTCATTAAATGTACTTTGACATTTTAAGCATATTACAGTCCTACCCATCCCCAAATCCCCCTATCTCACTTTTCTTACCTACCATTATACTACCATCACCTCCAAATCGCAATCATATGTTCTGTACTTTTCATTTATTTACTCATTCACTTACATCCTTTTTCTCCACTTCTGACGCATGTTCAAACACATCCATAATCATTTTACAGGAACTCTCAAAGAATTCCTTCTTGGCAAGCATATCCTGACAAAATTTCTGCTTTTCTTCTTCGGAAAGTCCGTCATACGTCTTGTTCATTGCTTCCAGTGTGGTAAGTTTCTGTTTCCGTCTTTCCTCAAGTGCTTTTGTATACAGCGACATAAGTGCCAAAACCCTGTCAAAATATTCATGGGAAATATTGCGCAGGTAGGATATATATTTCTCAAATTCCTCTTTATCTGCCAATATCGAATATAACTCCGTGAATTTGTAATTTTCAATGATTTTTAACTGTTCCTTTGGATTCAGATACCTTATGGCATTGTATATATTATCTAAAGTGATGTTGCTGCTATTGTTTACCTGTTTCTCCGTAATCAATTCCTCCGTATTTTCATAAAATTTCTAATCAGACTCCACAAATCCGACCATTCCATATTTCCATATTCAATTATATTTGCTTTGAATTTGATTTTTGCGGCTCTGAATTTGGTGCCGCTTTGATTTTAATTTTTTAGATTTAATTTGAAATAAATATATTGTGATTTGTTTACGGTTACCTGTGATTTTCTAAAAGAAATTTTTCTAACTTTTCGGCAAGATGAGGGTACAGCGAATTAAACTTGCCCGTCCTAAATTTTAACAGTATACTTCCGTCAATACCCGTTGCTTTGGCAACATACATCTGCTTTCCCTTTTCTAAATAGTCATTGTATAATTCCCTCAATTCCTCTTGGCTAATATCAACCACCTCTTTCTATTGTTTTTGAAATTATAAATTCAATTTGACAAAATAAAGAACATTAAAATAAGACGTTACTTTATTTGGCAGCGTCTTTGTTCAACCTGTTATATAATACTTCTTCTTTATTATCTTCTATCTTTATTTTTGACTTATATAGCCAATATACACCTATTCCTTTATACTCTCTTTGTGGCTCAGTAAAAAAGGAGCATATACAATAGCCTTCTCCTTCTCCTTGTTTTCGCTTTTTTAAAAAGATATATGCTGTTCTATGTTCAATCGTACTCTTTATCATATAATCTGCATCAATACTTGAATATTGGTTCATATATTTCACATATTTACAGATTAAATTGTTATTATCCAAATATCTATCCAAATATTTTAAGCCATATATTCTACTCTGTACATTAGCATAGCTATCCTGTACTTTAGTATAATTTACTCAAACTTCCCACATTAAAAATGGGATTTGCTCCTTGAAAAATCAATAC
>CAJUJR010000130.1 GCA_910586605.1 uncultured Lachnospiraceae bacterium
AGGGGAAGAGATTTTTTATTGAGATCCGGCTACGATTGGCTGTGAATAGTAACCTCGTATAATTACTACATTTTATTTTTTAACTCCACTCATATGGAGTATTCTGATAGACATAGTAATTAATCCAGTTACTATACAATGCATTGGAAGCGCCGCGCCACCGAAGCAGCGGCCTAGCATTGCAGTCATCTTTTGGATAATAATTTTTTGGCAGTTCTATTGGAAGGTTCTTTGCCATATCCCTTCTGTATTCCACATCTAAAGTCATCCTGTCATACTCCAGATGGCCAAGAACAAACACCTGCTTCCTATCCTTTGATATTACAATGCATTCCCCAAGCTCCTCAGAATCAGCCAGGACTACCAAATCCCCACAAGCGGCAATTTCTTCATGATTCATATAGGTATAACGGGAATGCGGAGCCAGAAAAACATCATCAAACCCCCTCAGGAGCGGTTCTTTCCTATGATGTACCTGAAATTCATATACGCCCACTACCTTCTTTTCCAAAAGATGTTTATGTATCCCATAATGATAATAAAGGCCTGCCTGTGCACCCCAGCAAATATGGAACGTACTTGTCACATTCGTTTTTGACCATTCCATAATCTTTACCAATTCCGGCCAATACTGCACCTCTTCAAATTCCATTTTTTCCACTGGCGCCCCTGTAATAATCAGGCCGTCAAACCTGCGCTCCTTTATCTCTTCATATGTCTTATAAAACTCATTTAAGTGGCTGGTCGGCGTATTTTTCCCAATATAGGATGCCGTTGCCAAAAAAGTAATCTCAATCTGAAGCGGGGAATTTGACAAGCTGCGCAAAAGCTGTACCTCCGTATCTTCTTTTAACGGCATCAGGTTGAGCACGGCAATATAAAGCGGACGGATATCTTGCATCGCCGCCCTGCACTCATCCATCATAAAAATATTTTCTTTTTCCATTACCTTCTTTGCCGGAAGATTACTTTTTACCTTAATTGGCATTTAACCACTCCTCTCACTTATCATCTTGGAAATAGACCTGAAAGTTTACCACCAAGTGTACTATTGAAATTTCTCAATAAATTCTTCCTCTGTTAAAACAGGGATATTTAGCTCCCTCGCTTTCTTATTTTTTGAAGAATTGCTTGTATTGTCATTATTAATTAAATAATTTGTCTTACTTGTTACCGTTCCCGTAACCTTACCTCCACGGCTTTCAATCAACGCCTTTATTTCGTTTCTGTTAGCAAAATGATGAACACTCCCTGTAATCACAAACTGAATGCCTTCCATATTGCTGACACTGCTTTCGGCTTCTTTCTCCAGGATGATAACCGAAAGCAAGTCATCAATCACCTTCCTGTTCTCCCCATCCTCAAAAAAAGCAGTAAATGCTTTTGCAATCACGCCGCCAACTCCATCTACTTCAACCAGCTCTTCTTCCGTTGCCTGACGCACCCGTCCAAAATCCTGGCCAAATGCCTTGCAAATCAATTTTGCGTTAGATGTCCCAATATTGGGAATCCCCAGGCTATACAAAAAACGGGCAGGCGTTGTCCTTTTTGCAGCCTCCACCGCCTCCACTAATTTCTCATACGACCGTTCCCCAAAGCCTTCCATCGAAACAATTTCTTCTTTATGCCGCTGAATCCGGAACAAATCCCCTAGCTGGTGGATTAGCCCCTTTGCCAAAAGCTTTTCAATCGTTGCCTCTGACATTCCATCAATATTCATAGCATCTCTGCTGACAAAAAGGGAAATCGCCTTCAATTTTTTTGCCAGGCACTGCCTGTTCTCACAAAAAAGGACTTCAACTCCATTTTCACTATGGATTTTTGCCGGCTTCCGGCACACCGGGCATACCTTAGCAACCTCCAAGTTCCCTGAACGCGTCAGGTTCTCAGCAATCTGCGGGATAATCATATTCGCTTTGTACACCTGGATTGTATCGCCAATCCCAAGTTCTAGCTGCTTTACAATACTAAGATTATGGACGCTGGCACGGCTTACGGTTGTCCCCTCCAACTCCACCGGGTCAAAAATAGCAACCGGGTTAATTAAGCCAGTCCTTGAAGCGCTCCATTCTATTTCCCGCAAAGTTGTTTGCGCAACCTCATCTGCCCATTTAAAGGCAATCGCATTCCTTGGGAATTTTGAAGTTGAGCCAAGCGATTCCCCATAGGATATATCATCAAATAATAGCACTAAGCCATCAGAAGGAAAATCATTTGACGCAATTTTACCCGAAAACCTGCCTACTGCATCTTCTACATTTTTCGCTGTCACCCTCTCATATTCCACCACATCAAATCCCTGATCTTTCAGGAAAAAATACTTCTGTTCCTGGGAATTATGGAAATCAACGCCTTCTGCTGTTACCAGGGCAAAAGCAAAAAACTTTACATTTCGTTTTGCCGTAACCTCATTATTTAGCTGGCGTACTGAACCACTGCATAAATTTCGGGGATTTTTATACTGTTCTTCCTCTGGGAGTTCCTTATTAATCCGCAAAAACTCTGAATATGGGATAACTGCCTCTCCCCGAAGTACCACCTGCCCTTTACAGGGGATTTTTAAAGGGATATTCTGGAATACCCTGGCATTGTTTGTAATGACTTCGCCAACCTGCCCATTGCCCCGTGTAACAGCTTTTACAAGCTCCCCCTTTTCATATGTCAGGACCACAGTCAGGCCATCCAGCTTCCACGACAAAAGCCCTTCCTGCCCTCCAAGCCATTCCACAAGCTGTGCAGCATCTTTTGTCTTATCCAATGACAGCATCTGTGAAAGATGGCGCTCCTTTGGCAGCTCACTTAATACTTCATACCCAACCCTTTGTGTCGGGCTTCCTGCCAATACTACACCGCTCTCCCTCTCTAATGCAAAAAGTTCATCATAAAGGCTGTCATACTCCCGATTGCTCATAATCTCATCTTTGCCTTGGTAGTACACCCTGGCCGCCTGGTTTAACACTTCCGTTAACTCCTTCATTCTATCTATCTTATCTGACATAACACTCCCCTTATTCATTTCCTGTTATTTCACTTTTCAATTTTCTGATTTCTTCTGTAGTCAGTTTTCGGTAACGCCCTTTTTTCAGCCCATCTAATGTAATATTCATTACCCTGTCCCGGCGCAAATATACCACACGATATCCAAAATATTCACACATCCTGCGGATTTGCCGATTTAGGCCTTGTGTAAGAACAATACGGAAACTTGTTTCATCCTCCTTCCAGACCCTACAAGGCTTTGTAACCGTATCCAAAACTGGAACCCCTTTTCCCATCCCACGGAGAAAAGCTTCTTCTACTCTGTGGTCAACCCTGACAAAATATTCTTTTTCATGCCCATAACGGCTTCTCAAAATCTTTTCCATAGCCTCTCCCTGGTTGGTCATAAGGAGAAGCCCTTCTGAATCCTTGTCCAGCCTTCCAACTGGGTAAATTCGCTTAGGGTACTGAATATACTCTACCACATTCTGTATCCGTTCCCCATGTTCTGTATCTGCTGTTGTGCAGACAATACCCTTTGGCTTATAAAAAGCAAGGAAGATTTCTTCCTCTTCCTTTTTTACACTTCTCCCATCTACTGTTACGCACTGCCCTTCCAGTACCCTGTCCCCTGGCGCGGCCATCCGTCCTTCTAGCAAAACGCGCCCTTGCTGTACAAAACGGTCTGCTTCCCTCCTAGAACATATCCCTGCTTCGCTTAAGTATTTATTAATCCGAATCCCTTCCATTGATTTCCTCCATAACCCTTTCCTCCCTGTGGGACAGTACCTGAAATGCCTTCCTTGCTTTCAGCCCAATAGTATCAAAAATCCGGGAAGCGCCAAAGACATTACCACATGTTTTCTTTGGACATCCCGGACTCTTCTATTTTTCCGTATCTGTCAATTCTTGCCTGGTTATCGCTGATAACCTGTATTTCTGCTGATTTACTTCTTTGTCGGGGAAGGGCTTGCTGAAGAAGTTGCCTGCCCGCCCTCCTGGCTAATATTTTCGTTATCTTCTTCCTCTTCTTCTGAATCAGAACTCTCTAACATCTGGTAAAAATCACGTACATCTGCATTCTTACTGACAATTTCCTCCAGGTTTTTCTGTACAGAATCAATCATTTTCTGAATCTCCGGGCTGTTGTCCAATGCATCGATTGCCTCCTGGTCTTCCGGCTTAATTGCACTGAGATAAATTGAAAACTTCCCGTCTTCATCAGAAGCAACATATAAAGCAGTAAGAGAAGGCGCCAATGTATCAATGTCGTAGATTTTTGACTCATAATATACATACACCCTGTAAGTCCCTTCCTGCAGCCCTTCATGCAGTATCGTACACTCTATATTTTTATATTCTTCAATATATTCCGCCTCGGTAACCAGCTTCTTTTCATCAATATGGGAAATGTCGCTGACGCATTCTGCCAGTTCCGTCATATCCACCCTCTGTTTTGCATCGAAATAATTTTTGATCAGTGTTGTAATATTTGCCTCAATTTCCTTGTCCGACATGGTAGATAACGCGCCTGTCGATGGCGCTTTCCCATCATCCCCTTTTACAAACGAAAAATTAGTAGATGGGGCAATCAAGGAAAATGTCCCCATTCCTATCAGCATAATTGCCAATGTAAAAATAATAATTAATTTTTTATATCTCAACCGCATAAAATGCGCACATCCTTTCGTTCCCTAAACAAAGAAAAAACGCACCTGGAGGGACTCGAACCCCCGGCACATGGTTCCGGAAACCATTGCTCTATCCACTGAGCTACAGGTGCATAATTCATTTGTAAAAACTTATAAACACTGAAATTATAAGGTTTTTATTATATTACATTTAACCCTTTACACCGGAATTGGAAATACATTTATGTGCATTTGTATACAAATTAACCCCTTTATGTTCATTTGACAAGGGTTATATAAGGGTTAAAATATAACTACCAAAATTTATTAGATTAAAATTTTTAATACTTTTCAAATATAGCACATTAATGGCTAAAAGTAAAGGGGGAATTTATTTTTATGAGCAGCAGAAGAATTAAAGGGTTACTATTCACAGCCAATCGTAGCCGGATCTCAATAAAAAATCTCTTCCCCTTG
>CAJUJR010000131.1 GCA_910586605.1 uncultured Lachnospiraceae bacterium
TAGAGGGAAGATATTTTTTATTGAGATTTGGTTACGATTGGCTGTGAATAGTAACCAGCAGTCTTATCTACATAACTTCTTCAATTTTCCCTCGGAAATTTTTTTCTACCTGCTTCCTTGGCAGCATCACCTGATGGCCACATCCTAGGCACTTTAAACGGAAATCCATGCCAACCCTTAAAAGTTCCCACTGGTTTGTACCGCAAGGATGTGCCTTTTTCATCTTAATGACATCTCCAACCTTAAAATCCATAATTATTTCATCTCTACTTTCTGTATTTCATTAATCCAATTATAATACGGAGTTGAATCTGCAGGAATCGTATCGCTGTCAATCCGTTTCGAGCTAAAAAGCAAAAGAGTATTAAATTCACATACAGGAACCTCTACCGCCCAATCTAACACCTGTTTAAAACTTTTTTGATAAACTCTTTTCCTGGCAGAAGAAGTTAACATCCTGTCCATCTTCTTTACCAGACGGTTTAGTTTTTTATCAGAAATACCAAAACAATTTGGATGATTTGCCGAACTATAACGTGTAGAAAAATCCGTGTCTTTGATATCCCGTCTTCCAATCCAAATCTGCTGCCTGTTTTTCCCCAATTTTTTCTGTAGGATATCTTCACTTCCAACATTTTTTATTTCCAATGCTATTCCGATTTTCCCAAGTTCCTGCGCTGCCCTTTCCAAAACATCGTACAAAGCTTCCTGCCCATCTGCATACCAGACAGAATATTTTAAAGCAGCTCCCTTTGGAGCAGCAGTTACTTTCCCATTTTCAGTCTGGTATCCTGCTTTTTCCAGATACTGCAATGCTGCCTGGACAGCATGGCTAATTTTCTCTTCACTATTCTCTTCCTCGATTTCCTGTCCAGAAGCATCTTTTCCATATGCTACAGAATAATTGTCATCCTCCTCTGATGGGGAAACCCATGATTCAGATGCGGCAGGATAATTAACAATCCTGACTATATCCGCCCCCTTCTCCTTTAAAACATCACGACATGCGCTAAAAACTGTTGCAAATGCCTTCCGCAGGTTTTTAGAAGCTTCGCTCCCTGCCGATTTTTCTACAGAAACATTCTGTCCATTTATCCCAATATAATAATAGTTGCCATCCCCGACAGGCTGTGTATAAATAGTTTTCCCAGAAAGTTCTCCATTTGAATTTTCCTTACTAATCCAATAAAGCTGTTCGCCATCAAACTTACCTGATATTACATCAATCACGCCACCTTTCATTTCTGTGACTTCTGCAAGCATATTTATCTGTTCCCCCTGCCCCAGCTTGTCCTCCCCAGTTGCAGTTACTTCCTGTTGCCCTGTCTCCTGCGCCTTTTCTTTTAACATCGTACGGGTTTTCTCAAGAGTATCGGTCATATCCTTTAACTGCAAATAAGCAATTTTAGGGCATCCCAGGAAATACAGTTCATTAGAAGTATAATAAACAATGCCATCCTCATATTTAATAAAGCGATATGCCCCAGCTCCCATCGGGGCTGTCTTATTTGCACAGATTGATGATATATCTCCTCTTTTAAAACCAAACTGCCCCTTCTCCACATTATATTTTGATGTATCACCATAATAGTGAAGTGCACAAACCGGAATCTGCAATTCTTGTGACATTTCCCTAGTATATCCATCTGTTACAATCGTCATTTCATAATCATTAATACGTTTAATCCCGGAAATACTTTTAACCTTTTTCCCATTTCCCTGAGACATAAAAATCCTTGCCTGACGCTCAATAAGGTAATCTGCTTTTTCCCCTTTTAAACCTTTATGAGTAATATTCTTTTTAATCCATTTTTTCAGTTTTTTTGGATTTTTCTTAATATACTTTGCAACTTTTTTAGACGGATATTTATCTGCTTTTGTACTATTTGCCTGATAATTTACTAACCCCCGAATTGGCATGTTTTTCAGGTTTCTTTCACCTTTGTAATCATTATCGCAAAAAGCATAAATAGAAAAAAGGACGTCATCAATTGTCAGCTTTTCCCCATTGCTAAACACCAAGTCATTCCTCAATACAATTTGATATGTTGTAGTATCTGATTTTTTATTATAATCAATAGACAAATCGCTTGCGCCATAATATGTGTAACTTTCCTCTCCATATTGGCGCAATTCACCATCAATCCCTTTATAAACCAACCGGCCGGCACGGTCATTTTCAACCAAACGGATTTGTGTCAAATCTACTGCCTGTCTGTCTGCCCCGTCAGATGCAACAAAGGGGTTAAATTCTTTTGAAAATTTGGTACTTGCAATTATTATTGGTATATCAGCCACATTATCGCCCTGCCCTGTAGCGTTAGCATTCCCCTCATCAACCCTTGCCGTAGCCTTTGGCGTTGGTTTTGGCTCTTTTTTTGGTTTCCCACAGCTAGTACAGCTAAATGTAAGCACTGCTGCCATCAGTACAGCCGTCAATTTTTTCATTTGGCGCTTCATCCTCTTTTTCCCCCTTCTGTATAAACACTATTCCCCCTTATAATCCCTTATCTGTATTATAACTATTCAGAACTATCTTCAGTTTCCATCTGTGCCATTTTTTTCAAAAAGCGTCTCTTATACTTTAAAGCGGCATAATCCGTTATTTTCTTTTGGTAAATAATATCGGAAACGCCGCCTAATATCCCAACAACTGGTACACCCTGCACAAATTTTAAATATAAAAGCTCTTCAGAAAGCGCATAGGACGTATTTTGCATCTGTTCCTGCTTATTTAGTGTAAAACACGCCTCTTTTGCCATCCATGCATCAATTTCATCATTTCCCTCTAACAGGCTGTTTCCATGCAACATTGCCGTTTCAATTATTTTCAATATAAAAAGCTGCTCTTCCTCTGTGTCATAAGAAAATCCATAATCCAGTGCAAGCTCATAAATACTTTTCAAAACAACAGAAAGAAACAGGGGAATATCAGGCAGACCCATGCCCAATATCCCCATTCCAAATCCTTCTACTGTAGAAATGGCTATATTCAAAAGCTTACCGCTCCTTGCTTTCCTGCCAAATGCTTTTACAGATTTTGCATTTCCCCTTAGATTAGCAGCATATTCATTAATCTTATAATCTTGTTCCTTCTTTTCCCTATCATAAGTTTTTTCAATCCACACAGTCCCTTTTTCAAAAATAAGTTCAAATGCCTTATAAAAAGCTTTATTTAATGTACCTTCTAATTTATCTGGCACATATTTTTCAATCTTCTTTTGCCACTGCGCTTCTTCTTTCATTGGAAATGCCTTTTGCAAAAATGCCTTTTCAGATTTTAAAAGAGCATCCCATTCCCGGTCAATCTGCTTTTGGTTCATCCTGCCCTCCAATATTAACTCTACAGAACTGCTAAATTTTCAGGATGTAACTTCCAAAAAAGCAGTCCCTTAGAGCATGTTTGGAAATTCATCCTCAAACATACCCTGATTTAATATGAAATAATACCAAATTGCGCCAATGTGTAAAATACCAAAATAATTATCATAAATACCGGAGCAATATATTTAATCATAACACGGAATATGCCACGGCGTGAAAACTTCTCACCATTTTTGGTTACTTCATCTTCTACTGTTTTTGTTCCACAAAACCAGCCTATTAAAATACAGGTCCCAAGCGCAACAATCGGCATAATAATACTATTCGTTAAAAAATCAAAAAATGTAAGGAAATCCATTCCAAGTAATTTAATATTAGCCCAGATTCCATTTCCAAGGGAGGATGGAATGCCAAGCAAAATGCTGAAAATAAAAATAACTACCGCCGCCAGTTTACGGGAAACTTTAAAACGGTCTATCGCCATAGAAACAGTTGCTTCCATAACAGAAATTGAACTTGTCAGAGCTGCCACAAATACCAGGACAAAAAAGCATGTCCCAATCAAGTTCCCCATTGGCATTGAAGCGAAAACCTTAGGCAAAGTCATAAACATCAACCCCGGACCGCCAGTCGCAAGCCCTGCCTCACCACTAAATACATAAACTGCAGGCACAATCATAAAACCTGCCAAAAAAGCAATCAATGTATCAAAAATTTCAATTTGGTTTACTGCACTTCCTATGTTCACATCATCTTTTACATAAGAGCCATAAGATACCATAATCCCCATAGCCAGGCTCATAGAAAAGAATAACTGCCCCATTGCGGCACAAATGGTTTTAAATGAGAACTTTGAAAAGTCCGGCAAAAGATAATATTTAATCCCCTCACTAGAATTTGGAATCGTTATTACATAAATACAAACCCCAACAGCAAGCACTAATAAAATTGGCATCAAAAATTTACTGACACGCTCAATCCCTTTTTGCACGCCACAAATAATAACCAATAACGTTGCCAATAAAAAAATCATAAAAAAGATTAATGGAGAAGCTGTCCCTCCAATATAATCCCCAAAATAACTATCACCTGCTGCCACTTTCCCCTGGCCAGTAATAAAAACAATCATGTATTTTAACACCCATCCGCCAATAACACAATAATATGGTAGGATAATCAACGGAACAAAATATGCCAGGTAACCTAAAAAACCAAACTTTTTATTAAGTTTTTTGTATGCCAAAATAGAACTCAGCTTTGTCTTCCTGCCTACAGCAATCTCCGTAATTAACAACGTAAAGCCAAACGTCAGCGCCAAAGCTAGATAAACAAAAATAAAAATGCCACCGCCATACTGCGCCGCTAAATATGGAAACCTCCAAAGATTCCCAAGCCCAACTGCACTAGCAGCTGCCGCCATTACAAAACCAATACTTCCAGTAAAACTACTTCTCTTCTCTTTCATACGTTTCCTCATTTCCTGCCCATCTAAAATCTATTGAATTATTTCATAGATAAAGCATAATATAATCCTTATTTCCTGTCAATCTGTTTTCCCTATTTCTTTTTATGGATTATACATTTCCGTTACTATTCACAGCCAATCGTAGCCAAATCTCAATAAAAAATATCTTCTCTCTGTATGTTTTCTATAATGTGCGGCATGAGACCGACAGTTTTATATATTTTCT
>CAJUJR010000132.1 GCA_910586605.1 uncultured Lachnospiraceae bacterium
CACCAAATAATTGGATGGCAATTAGAGAGTATCCGTTCATGCGTTTATTCTGTTGTTAAAGCTTTTTAGTGTGGTGAATCTTGGTAAGATATGGTACAATATGGTTGCTGTAATTCAGGGATTGTTTTTTAATCATGGTTTCTGGATAGGCAATAAGGAACTGTCCAAAAATAACAGTTCCTAATGAAAAAAGGATAGGGAATAGAAACATGAAGAAATTACTGGTTTATATGAAAGGGTACGAAAAGGAATGTATTTTGGGACCGCTTTTTAAGCTGTTGGAGGCAGGGTTTGATTTAACGGTTCCTGTAGTGACGGCTGCGATTATTGATTACGGGATTGCAAACCAAGACAGGGATTACATTACCCGATATGGTGGGATTCTGGTTTTACTGGCAATTGTCGGCTTGGCCTGTTCAATTACAGCACAGTATTTTGCGGCAAAAGCGGCAGTTGGTTTTGCAGCAAGGCTGCGCCATGCATTATTTGCACATGTAGAGTCGCTTTCGTTTGCAGAGATTGACCAGGTTGGGACTTCTACGTTAATTACAAGGATGACGAGTGATATCAATCAGGTGCAGTCTGGCGTAAATATGGCGCTCCGCCTGTTTTTGCGTTCCCCGTTTATTGTGTTTGGGGCAATGGTCTGCGCCTTTTTTTATGATGTAAAAGCAGCATTGGTGTTTGTGGTTGTAATACCATTGTTAGCGCTAGTGATTTTTGGGATTATGGGCGTAAGTATGCCGTTGTATAAAAAAGTGCAGGGAGCGCTTGATAAAGTGCTTGGAAGCACGCGTGAAAACCTGACAGGTGTCCGTGTCATCCGCGCATTCCACAGGGAAAAGGAAGAGGAAGAAGAATTTTGTGCAGAAAATGATTTTCTTGCGAAATCCCAGCTTTTTGTTGGGAAAATCTCTGCGCTGACAAATCCTGTTACTTATGTCATGATTAATCTGGCGCTTGTTGCCCTTTTGTGGATTGGCGGGGTGAGGATTGACGCCGGCACGCTTTCACAAGGGCAGATTATTGCATTGATTAATTACCTGTCCCAGATTTTGGTAGAATTAGTGAAGTTAGCAAATACCATTGTATTATCCAATAAAGCGCTTGCCTGTGCAAACAGGATTGAAAGCGTTATGGATATCCAATCTTCCTTAGGGGCGTCGGCGCTGGGAATAGATGGGATGCAGGAAGGGAGAGGAAAAGGAGAGGTGGTATTTGAAAATGTTTCCATGCGTTATCAGGGGGCTTTGGAACCATCTGTGGAGGGCGTTACCTTTACAGCCGAAAAAGGGCAGACAATTGGCATCATTGGTGGCACGGGTTCAGGAAAAAGTACGCTTGTGCATTTGATACCGCGTTTTTATGATGTATCAGAAGGCTGTGTAAAGGTGGATGGGAAGGATGTCCGGTCTTACGGGCTGGAAGAACTTCGCAGCAAAATAGGGATTGTAATGCAAAAGGCTGTTTTATTTAAGGGGACGATACGGGACAATTTGCTCTGGGGCAATGAAAATGCTTCAGAAGAGGAATTGAAGGAGGCTTTGGAACTATCCCAGTCAATGGAATTTGTAGAAAAGAAAGAGAATGGAATCGAGTCGTTTGTAGAACAAGGTGGCAGAAACCTTTCTGGCGGGCAAAGGCAGCGCTTGACGATTGCAAGGGCATTAGTCAGGAAACCAGAAATTTTGATTTTTGATGACAGCACTTCCGCGCTTGATTATGCAACAGATGCAAAACTTCGGAATGGGTTAAAAAGCTTGCCGTATTCCCCTACTATATTTATGGTTTCGCAGCGTACCTCTTCGATCCGGCATGCTGACCAGATTATTGTTTTGGAAGATGGTGAAGTAATTGGGATAGGGACGCATGATGAACTGTTAAAAAGTTGCCAGGTTTATCAGGAAATCCATCAATCCCAATATCAGGATGAAAAAGAAAGGGAGGGGCATAAGGCATGAAAAAACAGAAAGAAACAATCCACAAAATTTTAGTGTATATCAGGCATTATTGGTGGCTGATTCTTGGTTCTCTTTTCTGTGCGGCTGTCAGCGTGGTTTTTACGCTGTATCTTCCAATCCTTACTGGGTATGCTGTGGATGTTATGATAGGACGCGGCAGGGTAGATTTTGTGGTATTAAAAGAATTGTTAATGAAGATGGCAGTTATCATTTTGATAACGGGAGTTGCCCAATGGCTGATGAATGTAACAAATAACAGGATTACTTATCTGGTAGTAAGAGATATCCGCAGGGATGCATTCCATAAACTGCAGAAGCTTCCGTTGAAGTACTTGGATGTACATCCGTCAGGCGATTTGGTTAGCCGGATTATTGCGGATGTCGATCAGTTTGCAGATGGGCTTTTAATGGGCTTTACCCAGGCATTTACTGGGATTCTGACCATTTTTGGGACGCTTATTTTTATGCTTCGTATGAATGTGTGGATTACGCTTGTTGTTGTTTTGGTAACACCGCTTTCCTTTTTTGTAGCGGCATTTATTGCAAAGAAAACACATGTAATGTTCCAGAGGCAGTCGGAGGCAAGAGGGGAGCAGACTGGGCTGATTGATGAAATGATTGGGAACCAGCAGGTTGTACAGGCATATGGCCATGAAAAGAAAGCATTAAAACGTTTTGATGAGGTGAATAAACGTTTGGAAGGCTATTCTTTGAGGGCAACGTTTTTTTCTTCTATTACAAATCCAGCAACACGTTTTGTCAATAACTTGGTTTACGCTGGGGTAGGTATTTCCGGGGCATTTTTTGCGATTCATGGGCGTTTGAGCGTTGGGACGCTTTCTTGCTTTTTAAGCTATGCAAACCAGTATACAAAACCATTTAATGAGATTTCTGGTGTAATTACTGAATTGCAGAATGCTGTTACATGTGCAGGCCGGGTGTTTGAATTGATGGAGGAGCAGGAAGAAACAGAGGATGCGATAGCAGAAGGGAAAATAGAAAATGCGACAGGCGCTATGGAGATGGAACATGTTGATTTTTCTTATGTCCCAGAGAAACCTCTTATCCAGGATTTGAACCTTTCAGTAAAACCAGGGCAGCGTGTGGCAATTGTTGGACCGACAGGCTGTGGCAAAACAACTATTATTAATTTGATTATGCGTTTTTATGATGTGAACCAGGGGGCAATTAAAATGGATGGGAAGGATATCCGCAGCCTTTCCAGGGAAAATTTAAGAAGCCAGTACGGCATGGTACTTCAAGAAACATGGTTAAAAGATGGGACAGTTTTGGAAAATATTTTATTTGGAAGGAAAGATGCAACGCGCGAAGAGGCAATAGAGGCGGCAAAGCTTTCCCATGCGCATAGTTTTATCAAACGTCTTCCGCAAGGGTATGATACGATAGTAAAAGAAAATGGAGAAAATCTTTCCCAAGGGCAGCGTCAGCTTCTTAGCATAACACGTGTTATCCTTTGCAAGCCATCTATTTTAATTTTAGATGAAGCAACCTCTTCAATTGATACGCGTACTGAGATGCAGATACAAAGTGCATTCCAAAAATTGATGGAGGGCAGAACCAGTTTTATTGTGGCGCACCGTCTTTCCACAATCCAAAGTGCAGATATTATCCTGGTAATGAAAGATGGGCAGATTATTGAACAGGGTAACCATAATGAACTGCTAGCTAAAAAAGGATTTTACGCAAATCTGTATATGAGCCAGTTTGCTGGATAGTGGGAAATACAATTGTTACTATTGACCATGAATCGTAACATACCATTATGTATGGAAAAGAAATAGGGGCGGCTGCTTTAAGGACTTCAGCCGTCCCTTTCGTTTTAAACAAATGGTTTTCGTACTATTCATGGCCTATTTTAATCAATTTTCCATACTCTTTTAAATAAGTTGTTGCTTATTCTGTTTTGCGCAATAAATAATTTTGGTAAGCTGCTTTAAATGCTTTTTGGCGGCTTTTGCCAACAGGCAGGCATTGATTAGGAGAAACTGTTATTTTGCCATTTTTGAAAGATTTAATATGGTGCATATTGATAATATAGGAGCGGTGAATTTGGAAGAATGAGGTATCTTCTAATTCTGCTGCCCAGTTCCGAAGTGCTTTGCGTGAAAGCTGGATGGTGCCGTCTGCTATATGGAATGAGGAATATACATTTTTGGCTTCAATGTATAAAATTTCATTATAAGGGAGCTGCTTGTTTTCCAGGGTGATTTCTGAAAAATCCTTATGGTAACAGGCAGCCTTTTGGAGATACCGTTGAATCTGCCTTGGGCTGGCTGGTTTATGGAGGAAGCCAATTACATTGCGGCCAAATGCATTACCCATCATTTCATTATGTGTAGTATAGAAAATTATGTAAGTTTTATGGTCTGTTTTTTCTAAAAATTCTTTGATTTCCAAGCCGTCGATATCATTCATTCCAATATCGAGGAAAAGGACATCTGGCAAAGTATTTCTGATTAAATAGTCCTCTCCAGAAATATATAAATCAATATTATCATAGCCTAATTCTTTGCAAATAGAAGCAAGATGGTTTCTTTCTTCTGCATTATCATCACATATTCCAATTTTCATGTTAAAATCCTCCATGCCGCGCTTTTTGCGGCCAAAATAGTAATAACGACTTAGGGTGTGCTTAAAAATGTATTTATATGCCCAGATTTTGGATAGAAATATGTACAGAAAAAAATCCGTCGGAGTATTTGATATCCATAGCGCCCTGGTATTTATTGACGACATCACGGATATTTATCAGGCCAAACCCATGATTTCTTTTATCAGTTTTTTGTGTTTTCAGATGGCAGAGTTCATCTGGCAGGTATGGCCGGGAGGAGTTTTCTATCATAAGCATAAATTTTCTTTCATCAGAAAAAATTTCCACCTGTGCGGTTGGAAAATAGAACAATGTAACCGATTAAAAATA
>CAJUJR010000133.1 GCA_910586605.1 uncultured Lachnospiraceae bacterium
GGTAACGTAACTGCGGCGTGATTAATTGGCAAATCTTTCTGCTCGTCAGTATAGTATCCTGGAATAATATCCTCATACTGCGACCTTAAAAAATCCCCTTCTGACGGCTCCAGTTTGAGTGTAATGTAGTATGGTTCATTATCTCCCCCGTCCAGGCATACCGCTGCAAACATCTTTCCTTCAATACTGTAACGGATCCAATTCCAGTCTTTTTGTAAGTCCTTCTCAACAGCCCTTTTCTTTAATAAATACTCATCCAACCAACCATATTTCATAATTCTTCATCCTTTCTTATGTTTAAACTACATTTGCCTTATGCCTACCCATAAATCTTTCCCATGTTTTTAATTATCATTCTCATTTCCTCCCGGATTCCCTCCGGCTCAATCAATCCCACCCCCTTGCCCCTGCATCGTAACTACAGGAATCCCCGCCTTGCACAATTCCTCAATATCCCTGTTTATCGTGCGCCTGCTTACTTCAAACTTCTCTGCCAATTCTGGGGCGGTCACTTGTTCCCTTTGAAGTAAAATCGATAAAATCCCTATTAATCTGTCTGCCCTCATCTTTTTTCCTTTCCTGCACATTCTAACACAGAAAACACGACACCGGTAAGTCATGTTCCTTTACCTGCCTTGGCAAACTTTCCCTAACCATGCCATTCCCTAAAACCAGGACGAAAAAAGGCCATTGCCATAAATGCAACGGCCAAAATCATTTTTCTGCCCCTATACTTTGAAACGGTATCCAACACCCCATATCGTTTCAATATATTGCGGCTTTGAAGTGGACTTTTCTATTTTCTCCCGGATTTTTTTAATATGCACAGTTACTGTTGCAATATCCCCAACCGATTCCATTTCCCAAATTTCTTTAAACAGCTCTTCCTTAGAAAAAACATGGTTTGGATGCTGTGCCAGGAAAGTAAGCAAATCAAACTCTTTTGTTGTAAATGTTTTCTCTTCCCCATTAAGGTATACGCGGCGCGCCGTCTTGTCGATTTTAAGGCTTCTGATTTCAATTACCTCATTTTCCGGCATCCCAGAGGCCGTCAGCCTTTTATAACGGGCTAGGTGCGCTTTGACTCGCGCTACCAGTTCGCTTGGGCTAAATGGTTTTGTTATATAATCGTCTGCCCCAAGGCCAAGGCCGCGGATTTTATCAATATCATCCTTTTTTGCCGTAACCATAATAATTGGCGTATTCTTTTTTTCCCGGATAATTTTGCAGATTTCAAACCCATCCATATTAGGCAACATTAAATCCAGGATAATCAAATCAAAATCTTCATTCAAAGCACGGGCAGCGCCCTCACAGCCGTCATTTTCTATTGTAACCTCAAAATTACTTAATTCAAGGTAATCCTTTTCCAATTCAGCAATCGCAGTTTCATCTTCAATAATTAATATCGTGTTCATAAGCATCCTCCAATCCCAGGAACTACAAATAATTTTATTAGCAATTCCTTACTTCTTTTTTTAGTGTAAAATAAAAGCTGGTTCCAACCCCTTCAATACTTTCCGCCCACACCTTCCCTCCGTGGTCAGAAATTATCTTACTGACAATCGCAAGCCCCAGTCCACTTCCCCGTTTGGAAGAATTCCGTGAGGCATCTGCCCTGTAGAAACGGTTAAATATATGCGGCAGGTCTTTTGCTGCAATCCCTGGCCCGTTATCCTCAATTTGTACCTGGATAAACTCATCCGGCGGCTGCTGCGGGAACAAATCAGAACCGTCCTCTTTCAGCTGACGGTAAAGCGGCGGCGCTGCAGGTTTTCTTTTCCATTCTTCAATCCGCACAGAAATATGCCCATCTGGTTTGTCATTATATTTTGCAGCATTTTCTATAATATTGTGAAGAACCCTTTTTAACTGCTCTGTATCAGCCAAAATACAGGTATCTTTGTCTGTTGTATTATAATAATCAATCGTTATATTTTTAGATTCCAAATCCAACGAAACATCCTCGATACAATCTGTAAAATAATGTTCCAGATTGACAGAGACAAAATTATAGGCCAAAGAATTCCGTTCCACTTTAGAAAAAAGGGATAATTCATCAATTAAATATGTGATATCATTTGCCTTTGTATATATTGTCTGAAGGTACTTCTGCCGCTTTTCAGGAGTATCGGCCACTCCATCAAGAATCCCTTCTGTGTACCCTTTAATCGCTGTAACCGGCGTTTTCAAATCATGGGAAATATTACTGATAATTTCCCGTGTATTTTCTTCCGAGTGAATGCTCTCTTCCACCATGCTTTTCAGCCGAATCCTCATTTCCTCAAAGTCACAGCAAAGCTTTCCGATTTCATCAGAAGAATAGATATGGATTGGTTCATTTAGGTTTCCGGCGCCGATTTGCATTGTTGCAAGCCTTAATGTGTTAAGCGGACGCAGGATGCTTTGGTAAATCCAGATGATAAGCAAAGTTCCCGTTGAAAGTAAAATAAAGAAAATTGCCAAGGCGATATCCCTGACCACAGTAAACCAACGTGGCTGAATATTAGAAAAATCTATTACAAGAAATACCTGCCCTGTTGTTTTATCTGAAAAGCTAAAAACAACTTCTTTAATAATAGAATTTGATTTGTTGTCAATATAAGTCAGGCGGCTTGCATTTGCATTATAGCTGCTTTGTAAAGGCAGAGATTCCAATTTTTCAAATTTTTTCTGGTCGCCAATATAATAATATGTTTTATCTTTCACTACAATAAGATAAGAACCGCTTTCTAATAAAACCCCATTGATTTGTTCCAATACTTTCTTATTCAGCAGCTGATTTGGTGAATCCTGCGTCATTTTATATATTAACTGGTAATCTGAAAGGGCAATATTATAAAAAAAAGAAACAGGATTTAAAACAATATCATAATTACGGATAGTATCATCTTCCATATTATAGTCATCAGCAAACATCGCATTCTGCCTGTTTAATATAGCAGTAACACACAGAAAAATCAGCGCAATCGGGATGATTGTCATAATAAAAAAGGCAGTAATAAGTTTGCCGCGTATTTTCATATCTGCACCTCGTAATGAACCAACAGCCCCACTGCAAGAAGCGGGGGATTTTTAATATGCATTTTTATTGACATTCTTTCCAAAAAAAGTCAGGAATAGGATTTTAAAGTCAAGCATAATTGTCCAGTTTTCTACATAATATAAATCGCATTCAATCCGGCGCGTAATGGACGTATCACCACGGTAACCATTGACTTGCGCCCAGCCCGTCATCCCAGGGCGCACCTGATGCTTTACCTTATAGCGTGGGATTTCATCTTTAAACTTTTCTACAAAAAATGGACGTTCCGGCCGCGGCCCGACAAGGCTCATGTCCCCTTTAAGTACATTAAAAATCTGTGGAAGCTCGTCCATATTTGTTTTCCGCATAAATTTACCAATCGGCGTAACGCGGGGGTCATCCTTTGTCGTCCATGCTTTTTTCTCTTCTTTTGCATCCTGTACGCGCATGGAACGGAATTTATACATTGGAAATTCCCTGTTGTGCAAACCAATGCGCATCTGCTTGAATATAAGCGGTCCTGGTGAAGTTATCTTAATAATACATGCCAGAACCAGCATCGGGATAGAAAAAAGCAACAGCGCAACAAGAGAACCCAAAATATCTACTATTCGTTTAATCGCATTATTAAAAGAGCTGCTTAGCGGCACATGGCGGACATGGATAACCGGCAAACCGTCCAAATCCTCTGTATAAGGCTTCGTAGGGATAATATTATTGTAATCTGGTATAAATTTTGTGTGTACGCCTGATTTTTCACAAACCGCCACAATACGCTCCAATTTAGAAAACTCATCTATGCTAAGGGTAATCGCAATTTCATCATACTTATTTGTTGCCAACAATTCCTCTAAAATACTGGTATTTCCAATAATTCGGACATTACGGTATGTGTCATTGACTTCATGGTTATCATCAAGAATCCCATGTACCATATACCCCCATTCTGGATGGACACGCAGCCGGTCAATATACCGTTCCGCCATACGCCCATATCCTACTAGCAAGATATGCTTTAGGTTCATCCCGGAACGGCGCATCTGACGGAGCACACGCATTACAAACAAGCGGAACAAAAAATCAATGCACAAATTTGTCCCAGCAAAAATAATAAGGAACAACCGCGCAAAATCCGGCTCCTTAATCAGGTACAGGACAGCCACGCAATAAATCAGCCCAAGCGCATTAACTTTAATCAGGTTAAAAAGTTCCCTGCGCCGCCCGGCTGTACGCTTTGGGTCATACATCCCAAACAGCCTGTACAAAATCAGATAACATGGAATCAATAAAATCAGCATTGTTTCATAATCTTCCAACGGCCGTACATAACCAATAGTGGGCTCAAGGATGCCAAGCTTGAACAAAGGGCTCCATGTGTCGTCAAAACGCAGGTTATAGGCTAACAGGAAAGAAAAGGCAATAATTACTGCATCTACTACCATCTGTAATATATTTAACAGTCTTTGGTTTTCTTTAATCAATTTTCCACCTTCTTTTTTCTTTAAAGAATAACAATATATGACAATATATTATATAGGTTTCATGGAAAAAATTCAAGGCAAAAAGATTTATATTACTCAGGCGGTTAAATATTGATGTTACTATTCACAGCCAATCGTAGCTAAATCTCAATAAAAAATATCTTCCCC
>CAJUJR010000134.1 GCA_910586605.1 uncultured Lachnospiraceae bacterium
AAAGTATTGATTTTTCAAGGTTCAAAACACCATGCGGTGTGGGAAGTTTGAGTTACTGAATAATAACCGCCGGAGTAATAGTAAAAGAGTATCAGAAGGGAAGGGGAAAGTCAAATTAATGATGCTTTTTCTTCTGGGAAGTTGGACATTTTTTAGAACAGGCTTTGTCTAAAATAGCAGAGACTTCATCCCAGGAACGTTTCAGGCAGAGAGCCTTCCGGTTTAAAGAGATGTTACATTGTAGGCAGCGGGCAAGCTTATTATTGCAGCAGGACATTTTCTTCACCTCCTTTGCGGGATTTTTTAGTACGGTCAATTTATTTTATATTTTAGTATATGCAAAAATAATCTAATGGGTGCTTATGGATTTAGTTAGGAACTGTTAATAAATTACTCATGACAATCACTTGTCTAAATGTCCATCTACGACATCAGAAAATCTTGACATAGCCCGCTATGCCTGCGATTTTCTTCTTTGTAGCTGAACATTTATACGGCGTTCTTGTCACAAGTAATTTTTTAACAGTTCCTTAGAGAAGGAATGAGGTAATTATGGGAAGATATAGAAAAGTAGTTTTAATTACGGGTGCAACCAGCGGAATAGGATTTGCGCTTGCAAAATGTTTTAGGAAGGAAGGATATTTTTTAATCCTTACTTCTTCTTCCAGGGAAAGGTTGCAGCAGGCAGCAATAGAACTTCGGAAATCTATTCCGGGAAGAAAAGAGGGGATTGCAGTAATCTGCCAGGATTTAAGCTTGCCGGATGCCGCCGGGCAATTATATGCCCGGCTAAAGAAGAAAGGGATAAAGGTTGATATCCTTGTCAATAATGCCGGGATAGGGATGCTTGGGGAAGCAGCCGAAAATAATCTTGAAAAGCTGCATCAAATGATCCAAGTGAATATAAAGGCGCTTACGCAATTGTGTACATTGTTTTTGCATGAAATGTACCGGGAAGGCAGTGGGAAGATTTTAAATGTGGCATCTGTAGGGGCTTTCCAGCCGGGTCCGTATACAGCTTCATATTATGCCAGTAAGGCATATGTGGCGAGTTATAGCAGGGCAATCCGGCATGAAGCGGCAGGAAAGGGGGTACAGGTGTGCACTTTGTATCCTGGGACAACCCGTACAGACTTTTTCAGGAGAGCAGGAGGAGAAACACCATTTTGGGCAATGCCTGCAGATAAGGTGGCGCGTATCGCATTTGCAGGGCTTATGAAAAACAGGGAAATAATTGTACCGGGAATGTTTAACAGGCTGCTTCTGCTGGTTCCTGTAAAAATTAAATTAAAAGCAGTGGCGGGTATAAAAAGGCGCACCGCCTGCACTGGTCTACATGGCAAGCACTATGTTACAGCGCAATTCCCTATTAAGTAAAAAAGGGGCATCGGTAGAACAGACGCCCCTGAAAAGGTTAGATATTTCTATTGAAATAACTTTTGATATTGCTTCTTTTTTCCTTTTGGTACGGAAAGAATCATCTTTTTTGGAGTTCCTTTGATTGCATTTTTTCCAACTTTTTTTAATTTCGTTGATTGAATTGAAAGTTTTTTTAGTTTTTTACAATTATAAAATGCTTTTGGTTCGATGGCTGTTACATTTTTACCAATAGTTACAGAAACCAGTTTTTTGCAATTTGCAAATCCGCCAACAGATACAACATTATATTTTATATTTTGTTCTGCTATGGTAGAAGGGATTACAAGTTTCTTTATTTTTTTATTGGTAGTTCCGATACACTGTGCTTCTTTCTTTTTGCCTGTTTTTGTTACCTTATATTTTAATTCGCCTGTAGTAAAAATATCCCCCTTTTTCAATGGCGCTGGTGTTTTTCCTGTTACTGTAACTTTGCAGGATTTGAGGCCAAATTCATAATCATATGTAACGATTATAGCAGTCCCTTCTGAGACGCCATAGATATAGCCGCAATTGTTAACTTTCGCGATAGATTCATCTGAAGAGTCAAACGTAACCGAACGGTATGTTATTGCGTCTTCTGGAGTATATACTACTTGTGCCTGCGCATATTCCCCTTCCTTAATTGTAATTTCTTTTGTATTTAAATCCACGCTTTTTAGGCTTTTATATTCATCTGTGACGTGGACAGTGAAGCTTGCTGTTGTGCCGTTTTCTGTTGTTGCCGTAATCACAGCGTCCCCTATTTTATCTTTTGCGTTCAGCGCTTTTCCTTCATAAATAGAGGCAATTGATTCATCGCTGCTTTTCCAGGTGATCTTGCCGGCATATGCATCAAATGGTATAACGCAATATTGCAGCGTTTTGTCATCATATCGGGTCATGTAGATGTCCTGCTGTGCAAATGCAATTTTCTGCACTTCTGTGTCTTTGGTGCGTTTTTGGTATTTCGCAGTAGCTGTCATATTCTGGGTGATTTCCATATTTTCTTTTAACTGGATTTCTTTCCCGTCTTCCCCTTTGACGAACCAGCCGCGGAAAATATAACCATCTTTTTGCGGAGGTACTGGAAGGGAATCATGATCTAGCAGCATATCGCCTTTTTCCACTGTTAGGGTGGTAAAAGGGGTATCATCAATTTGCAGGGTAACAGTATAGAAGATTTTCTTTAGTTCATCCAGATGGCCGTCAATCCATTCTGTACGTTCTATAACCCATTTTTTAAGTCGTTCCACCTCGCTGTCATAGGTGATTTCCATATTTTCTTCTTCTGCCAGCGCGTCTACCCACCACCAGTCACTGCCATTGTCACTATATTTTCCCCAGATTCCATAATTATATTTTTGGGAGGCATATTGTTTTTGGGAATATTTATCAATCTGCCCACCGTCTTTACTGGCTTCTAAAAGTTGTTTTTTTATGGCAGGCCAGCGCTCTATTGCTTTTTGGTAAAATACGGGGTCTTTAAATAAACGTTTAAACCATGTGCTGCTGCTTAGCACAAAGTCTTCACAACGGTTTTTGGCATATTCTGTCGCGCCCCATGCAACAAAATCAAAGTCCCATAAAGGTCCCCAGTATAATTTGCCATTTCTTTTTTTATAAAGATAGGTACTTGTAGAACCAAATGCATCGCCGTTTTTTGAAATTTCCTGAATCCAGTAATAGTCAACCGCAGCATCAATATCCATATATTCTTGATAAGGCACTCCATTCTTATCTTTAAATTCTGTGCCATATATGGCGTTTTCAGTATTCTTTATATAGTTTGTAATATAATTAAGCTGTGCTTCATTCATATAGCCGTCGAAAGAAGGGCTTTCAATTAAAAAGCGGTTGCCTTCATCTGTTTCAATTACTGGCTGGCTTTCATCGCCATATGGGAACATAGAAAGAAGATAGCCGCCTGAAATAGTTTTTTCATCAACAGCATTTTTAGCGCTTTCATCTTTTTCTAGGTCGTCTATATTTACCCGGCTTTTGCCAACACGCACCTGCTCGCATAAATAGTAGCTTCCCAGATATTCTTGGTTCATGACGACATTTACAAACTCGCATTGCGGTGTAAATTCCATACCTAGGGCATCACCGAGCCAGTAGGTCATTTTATTGCGCAGCATGGAAACATCATAATAATTTGCCAGAAGGATCCAGTGCTTATTTGCACCCATTCCCAAGAAGTCCTGTTTTTGCTCCAGCTTAAACTTATAAGGCTTTTTTTGTGTAGACCATGTAGAGTTTCCACGTCCTCTTATATAATCAAGCCGGTAAGTTCCAGACTGGCATTTATCCTTTGTATATTCTGACTGATAGCCTTCAGGGACAGTTAAAGTAACATCTCCATAACATTCTGCATCGTGTTGGGAGTCCCCATTCATTTCAATAATGGAACCAAGTTTTTCATCAAGGTTAAATTCTACAACGGGGATATCGCTTTCCATGAAAGTGATGGAACGTACGGCCAGCTTTAGGGAACCTTGTTCCTTTGTGATAACCTGGAAGCTTAGAGTATGCTTCCCAGTGATTTTCTTTTTCGCCAGGTTAATGCAGCGATTTTTAACGGTTGCCCAAAGTCCTTTTTTCTTTTGCTTTGCAAGCTGGACAGTTGTAAAAGGCTCGCTATTTCCATCCAGATAAAATGCCAGTTCAATATCCTTCCTACGTTCTGCGAGTGCGTCAATCATCAGGTAATCCGCCTGCTCATTTCCAAAATCGTAGGATTCGCCAAACTGAAACCGGGCGTTTGCATAGGCCGCTGCATCCCCAGAAATAATGACTCCCCCGGAATTTTCGTTTACTTCCAGGTTAACCGACTTGTCAGTTACAGTAAATTTGCCTTCCTTTAATAAATCGTCTGCCTTTTGGCACTCAAATGCTGTGTTTTGTTCCTTTGCTTTTCCTGTTCTACCAGATAAAAATGGTACAATAGAAAAAAACAGGAATGCTATTGCAGCAATCCTTACGGATAACCGTATTCTTTTTTCCCTCATAATCCCTCATATCCTTTCTTTTTTGCATTGTTAATGTGTTCTTTTGGTTTATTTTACCATGATATAAAGGAAATTACAACTTTACTAGCGGTTGTGTAAACACAATGTGCTGCCTTTTTCTGGAATTGTCCGTGAATAGTAACATTAGATAGTTACTATTCACGGTCAATGGTATTCCATATTGTAGAAACAGTTACTATTCACAG
>CAJUJR010000135.1 GCA_910586605.1 uncultured Lachnospiraceae bacterium
CTATTTCAATACTTTCAATACAGCCACACTCTTTCCTTTGATTCTTATCTTTATCAGCTTGAATTTTACAATGCAATTCTTTTGCAATTTGTTCAAATGCTTTTAAGTGATATTCAACATTGTATTTATCAGTAAAGATAATTGGATCGTATCTCCATATCACCCTTTCTTTTCCGATTTTATACGACAATTTTTGAAATACTGGTATCATTGATTTCTTCTTATGAGGAACGTTACATTCTATGTCATTTCCATAACTGGTAATGAAAATTGAATTGAGATAATCATCTATTGATGATTACTGATATAAAAAGCAAATATGTCCTACATAACGTGTTTCTCTTTTCTTATCTCATAGCAGTATCAAAGGCCTGTTCAAAAATTTCGTCATCAAGTTGCTTACGTAACTCACGCTTAAGCAGAAAACACGTTGACTGATACTTCTTAGAACGGGAGCCTTGCTCTTTATTTTTGCACTATTAGGAAAATCTTTAGAAAACTGTGCAAATGCAATCTTCCAATATTTACTCATCAGGAACTTTTCATTTCTTACAACCTGCGTTCTTTCACTCTGGACGGTTACTTACTTCAATCAGTTTATGCAAAGTTTCCATTGCCTTTCCAGAATCTACCAACTCCGCCGCAAGGATAGTCCCCTCTTTTATACTCTCTGCTTTCCCGCCAATATAAAGCGCCGCCCCTGCATTCATCAGCACGGCATTCCTCCTGTGCCCTTTCTCTCCCTGCAAAATGGCAAGGGTAAGTTTTGCATTTTCTTCTGGCGTGCCACCCTTTAAGTCTTCTTTGTTACAACGTGCAAAGCCAAATTCCTCTGGCGTAATAACAGAATTTTTAAACCACCCGTCACGGATCTCACAAATAGTAGTTGGAGCGCCCAAAGAAATTTCGTCCAACTTATCCTGCCCATAAACTACCATTCCCCGCTTAATGCCAAGGTTAATCAACACCTGTGCTAATGGCTGTATAAGATATTCGTCATATACCCCAAGAAGCTGCATGGAAGGCGTGCCAGGATTCGTTAACGGCCCTAAAATATTAAATACCGTCCGAAAACCTAATTCCTTTCGGATTGCCCCTACATATTTCATTGAGGTATGGTATTTTTGAGCAAAGAAGAAACACATCCCTGCCTCTTTTAATAACTCTGCACATCTTTCAGGGCTTTGGTTAATATTTACCCCCAATGCTTCCAGGCAATCCGCGGTTCCACACTGGGAAGACGCCGCACGGTTTCCGTGTTTTGCTACCTTCATCCCCCCTGCGGCTGCTACCAAGGCTGATGTGGTGGAAATATTAAAGCTCTGGGCATTATCTCCGCCCGTACCTACAATATCAAAAAGTTCCATATCCGACTCTACCTTTGTCGCATGGGCGCGCATGGCAGCCGCACAGCCTGATATCTCATCTGTTGTCTCTGCCCTTGCGCTCTTTGTGGAAAGCGCAGCAAGGAAAGCTGCATTTTGTGTAGGCGTGGTTTCCCCACTCATAATCTCATTCATTACGGCATATGCTTCATCATATGTTAGATCCTCTTTATTAACAATTTTTACAATGGCTTCTTTAATCATGTCTTATATCTCCTTTATAAAATTTTCCAACATTGTTTTTCCATCTGGCGTCATAATGGATTCTGGATGGAACTGCATTCCATACACAGGGTATTCCCTATGCCTGACTGCCATGATTTCCCCATCCTCGGTTGTTGCAGTAACTATTAATTCCTGCGGCATCGTTTCTTTATCTGCCGCAAGAGAATGATACCTGGCTACAGAAGCCTTTTTCGGGCAGCCCCTAAACAACGGGCAGCCTATATCAAAAATTACCTCCGACTGTTTCCCATGCATCAGTTCCTTTGCATAAGCCACAGTTGCCCCATACTCTGCACAAATTGCCTGGTGCCCAAGGCACACGCCTAAAATAGGAAGCTCTTTTCCTAACACTTTTACTATTTCCATTATATTCCCTGCACCCTCCGGCCTGCCAGGTCCCGGTGAAAGTATAATACGTTCCGGCTTTAGCTCCCTGATTTGCTTAACTGTAAACTCATCATTACGAATTACCTTTATATCAGGATTTATTTCTCCCGCAAGCTGATACAGGTTATAAGAAAAACTGTCATAATTGTCTACCAGCAAAATCATCTGTCCACCTCCTCCGCCAGCTTTAATGCATCCATTACTGCCTTTGCCTTATTGATACATTCCTCATACTCCTTTTCTGGCACAGAATCTGCCACAATACCAGCTCCGCTCCTAACAAATACCTTGCCATTTTTCTTGTATGCTATACGGATAGCAATACAGGTATCCATATTCCCTGTAAAGTCAATGTAACCGATTGCCCCGCCATATATGCCCCTTTTGTTATTTTCCAGCTCCCCAATTAATTGGCATGCCCGGATTTTGGGCGCGCCCGAAAGAGTTCCTGCGGGAAGTACCGCTTCTATTGCATCCAGCCCATCACATTCCTGCCGGATTTCCCCACGCACAGTAGAACCAATATGCATTACATGGGAAAAACGTTCTATAGAATGCAGTTTTTCTACCTGCACAGTGCCAAACCTGCTGATTTTCCCTAAATCATTCCTTCCAAGATCTACCAACATATTATGTTCTGCAAGCTCCTTTTCATCCGACAGCAGTTCTCCTTCCAAGGCCTTATCTTCTTCTTCTGTTTTCCCGCGCGGCCTTGTTCCTGCAAGCGGAAAAGTATGAAGCATCCCATCTTCCAGCTTTACAAGTGTTTCTGGAGAAGCCCCCGCAACCTCTACGTCAGTACCTGAAAAATAAAACATATATGGGGAAGGGTTAATCGTCCTAAGCACCCGGTAGGTATTAAACAGGCTTCCTTCAAAGCCTGCACTTAAACGGTTTGACAGCACAATCTGGAAAATATCCCCCTCATGGATATGGTTTTTAGCACGTTCTACCATTTCACAGTAAGTTTCCCTGCCAAACAATGGCTTAACCTCCCCCACCAGACGCCCGGCAAGCTCTTCTTTCTTTTTTCCATCCTTCAATAGCCCTGCTAACTGATTCAGCTCCATCACCGCCCGGTTGTACTCTGTTTCCGGCTCTGCAAGGAATATATTTACAATTAGGATAATCTTTTGCCTTACATTGTCAAAAGCGATAACCTTATCAAACAGCATTAAATCCATATCTTGGAAGCCTTCTGTATCTTCCGCCCTGCATCTGGCCGCCGGCTCACTGTAACCAAGGTACTCATAGGAAAAATACCCTACAAGCCCTCCCGTAAAAGATGGAAGATAGTTAAACCGGGGGCTTTTGTACTCTGAAAGTATTTGGCGTAAATACCCTGAGGGATGCTCTGTCTTAATTGCCATATTTCCGGCTTTCAATTCCCCCTCTGCGCAGCTAACCGCCATCTTCGGCTCAAACCCAAGAAAGGTATACCTTCCCCATTTATCATTTGCCTGTGCTGACTCCAGCATATAGCAGTGTGTAGATACATTTTTCAATATCTTCATAGTTTCAATAGGCGTCGTAAAATCTGATAAAATCTCACAGCTTACAGGCACTGCCTTATAGTTCCCCTCTGCTGCCAACCGTCTTACTTCATCAAGCTTTGGTAAAATGTCCATATAAACCCTCCTTGCCGCGCTTTTGCGGCTCTAATACTGATGAAAAACACTGTTTTTGCGTTTTTCTTGTGTGGAATCACAATGATTGTCAGACAGCGTATTCTGCTGTCTTATAATCTTTTTCACACTACCCTCTTGTTCTTGTTTTATAAAAAACTATAACCCGTCTGCCCACAAAAAAGGACACCACCTGCGCTTTATTAAGAATTATTTCGCAACTTTTATCAGCAACGACTATGTTACAGCGCAATATCCAATAAAAAACGCCCCTGACAGAACTATAGTTTCTGTCAAGGACGAATATGATACTTAACTAAAAGTAAACACTACCCGCGGTGCCACCTTGAATTCATAGGAATTAACCTATGCGCTTAGCAGGATACCAACATATCCCTGGCAACTGACGTATGCCTGCACGTCACAGAATACTAGGCGTAAAGTTATCTACACTTTTGACTGTGCCCTCAGCGGTCCATTTGACAACTTGTTTCCCACCTGCTTCTCAGCGCCACAGGCTCTCTGTAAAGGCATCATTGCCGTTATCTCCGCCTCATCGGTTTTAATGATTTAACTGTTTGAATTATAAAACAGTTACATACATTTGTCAAGTAAAACTTTGTAGGTATATTGGGCATGGCTTATGAATAGTTACTATTCACAGCCAATTGTAGCAGAATTTAAGTAAATAAAAAATATCTTCC
>CAJUJR010000136.1 GCA_910586605.1 uncultured Lachnospiraceae bacterium
AAGATATTTTTTATTTACTTAAATTCTGCTACGATTGGCTGTAAATAGTAACAACTATCTTACCTGAGGAAGGTGTTGCAGAATTATTAAAGAGACTGCATTAGGAAATTATACCGTAATGTAGTAGTTCAAAGGGGAATGCGTTTGCATTCCCCTTTTTAAGAAACATAATAGAAGCTTATCCATGTTATTTTTGGATTTTCTGGATTAAAACCCCGTTTGTCGCAAGGGAATCGTTTTTGTAATGGCGTGCAAAACGGATGTCACCTTCTTGTGGAGCGCAGACAGATTCCTCAGAACAATTCAAAATTACTTCTAAATAATTGTTTTCATCTTCTACTTTAATAAAATCAATTACTCTTGGGTTATCAAATTTTTCAGGAAAATGGAAATCACGGCTCCGCATCAGGGGTTCCTCTTTCCGAAGGGCAATCAGCGAGCGCACAGTTTCCATACATTCTGTAAATTCCCCGCTTTCAATTCTTTTCCATGGCATACAGCGTCTGCAGTCTGGGTCATAGCCGCCTTCCAGTCCGATTTCTGTACCATAAAAAATACATGGGCTGCCTGGCATGGAGAACAATACAGCAAGCTGCTGAAAATATTCATCCATATTTTTAACGTCTGAACGGAGGCGCTTTGTATCATGTGAATCCAATAGGTTAAATAAAACATCATTTGTCTGTTGCATATAAACTGTATAACAGCGGTTAATTGTTGTCTCAAAGTCTTTTCCTGTCAGTGTTTTATCAATCCAGAAATCTTTAATGCTTTCACCTAACGGATAATTCATTACGGCATCAAATTCATCGCCGCGCAGCCATGGCATAGCGTCATGCCAGATTTCTCCAAGAATATACAAATCAGGGTTCAGGCGCTTCATCCTTGCACGGAGTTCTTTGCAAAAGACATGGGAAACTTCATTTGCAACATCCAGACGGAGTCCGTCAATATTATATTTTTCAACCCAATTTTCACAGATTTTAATCAAATATTCCCGTACTTCCGGATTATTTGTATTAAGCTTTGGCATAGAATCATAAAATGCAAAGCTATAATATTGTTTCTGTTTTGCAGCGCCTTTTGATTGGTCAAATGGCCATTCATTAATCATAAACCAGTCAAAATATTTTGAACGTTTTCCATTTTTCTGGACATCCAGCCAAGGCTCAAATTGAGCCCCGCTATGGTTAAATACGCCATCTAACATAATCCGGATTCCACGGCGGTGCGCTTCTTCTACAAGCTGTATCATCGTTGCGTCTGTCCCAAAGTGAGGGTCAATCTCTGTGTAATCGCTTGTATCATATTTATGCGAAGAAGGCGATTTATTAATTGGGGTTAAATAAATCCCTGAAATCCCCAAATCTCTGAGGTAATCAAGCTTACTGATAATTCCCTCCAAGTCGCCGCCAAAAAATTCCTTATTGGTAACTTCGCCATCTTCGCGCCAGAAAAGGGTATTTTCAGGATTTGACGCAGGGTTTCCGTTACAGAAGCGTTCCGGAAAAATCTGATACCAAATTGTTTTATTTACCCAAAATGGCGTCCGTAGGATATCACATGGGTTCATCCAGGGCAATACAAAACATTGGCGGCTTCTGCCTGGAAGCTTCATCTGTTCTTCACTTACAAAACCATCTTCAAAGTAGTACCATACTTCAGAATCCGTTATTAATTCAAAGTAATATTTCAGGCGTTTATATTCAGGCGTTACGGTTGTTGTCCACCAAAGCTGATGCCTCAGCTTCTTTTTAAATGGAATATTTTCAGATACGCCAGTCCATTCTTCAGCGCCGCCTAATATTCCAGCCTGGAAAGGGTCTCCTTGAATTAGGTGGACTTCCTTCACATCATATCCTGTTTTTATGTTGATAATTAAGTGTTCATCGTCTAGTGGATAACAATAATTATCATTTGCACGGTGATATACAGCGTTAAAATCCATGGGCACCCTCCTGTTCTTATTTTTCGTCAAAAATTTCGATTTTTACTATAGTTGCACCCGGTTTGTTAGAGCTTATCATAAGCCAAGGGTTATCTTTCAAGCGGGAAGTATCTAATGGCAGGCATTTTTCAATCCAATCAGTTTGTAAAGTTTTATCACCAGTCCAGTTACCTCCGTCTGCAGCTTTGGTATAAGCAAACTGGATATCTGCATTTTGGCTTAAATCATCATTAGCCATATAGATTTTAATGTGTGGATTTTTGATAGTGCTCCAGTCTGTATTAAGCCAAAGCTGCCAAAACGCAACATTAGACTGGACGTTCAGTCCATTGTCGCAGCTTTTTGCTTCATATCCTCCAACAGCATTTGTGCCATCTGTCCTGGTCCAACTGCCTTCCCATGTATAAAGTTTTTTCAGGTTGTCTTCTGAAGAGCTTTCTGATTTTGGGATTCCTGTAATAGCGGCATTTTCAGGGATGATTCCATTGGAACCTGTCACTCGGTTAAATACTTCTGCTATATCTTTAAATTTCATTGTGCCGTCATCTCTGCTATAAAATAGGCTTGCTTCCCATAAAACAGGCACAAAGCCTAACTGTGCGCCATATGTCATTGTTTCTTCAATGAATTGTGGAACGCCGTCCTTGCTGGTACTTTGTGGGCCATATTCGCCAATAATAACTCCATAGCCTTCTTTTGCAAATTTCTTCATCTTGTCAATGGTATCATGCATTTCTTTAACATCTGCCTCGGTTCCCCAGGTATCGCTAAAGCCCCAGGTGTTGGAAGCAGGTGTTGGAAGCAGTTGTTGCTATACAATAGATGCTTGGGGAGTAGTAATGGATGGAAACGCTTAATTTTGATGTGCCATTGCCCTCAACAGTATCGGTTGGCATTACATATCTGTCGTCACAGGTTTTGTCAATATCTGTATTAAAGCCGGCAATCAAAAGATGGCGGTATTTATTATTCCCTCCTGTGGAACGTACAATTTCAACAAATTTCTGGTTAATCTGATTTGTCATTGTATACTGTTCATCTGTTGTTAAAACGCCTGACGTTCCAGTCTTTTCAACCCAGTTATCATTTAACCTATCGCCAAGTTCTTCGTTTGCTGATTCAAAAACCAGCCTGTCAGAATAGTCTTTATAGCGGTTTGCAATTTGTGTCCAGAATGATTCATATCTTGCCCATGCCTGTTCGCGGACCTTTTCATCAGCATCGCCAAACTGCCCCCCACCAGTCGCTGTCATAGTGGATATTGATGATAGCATACATTTCATTATTTAATACATAATTGATAACTTCTTCCACACGGTTAAAATATGCATCATTGATGGTATATTTCCCATCATCAGAAATCATATTAGACCAAGCGACAGGGATACGCACCGTATTAACACCATACGAATGGATTCCGTCTATAGCTTTTTGGGTTGTAACAGGTTGTCCCCAAAATGTTTCATAATCTGTTGGCTGGAAGGTATCCGGCAGATCTGTCCCACAGGCTTCCAAGGTATTTCCGAGGTTCCATCCTTGCCCCATAAATTTCATTAATTGTGCCGTTGTCAGGTTTTCACGCATCTGTCCGTTATCTTTTGTGGTAATGCCATTGGCAGATTTATGCTCTGTTGTCAGATTGCTGGTATCTTTGCCGTCAGTTGGTATTGGTGTATTCTCAGGAGTTGGTGATGGAATATCTGTTGGCGCATTCGTCGGCATATTTGTTGGGGCTTGTGTTGGCTGTACTGTAGCTGCCTGTACAGTAACCTTTACATTTAATTTGGTTGTTTTTTTCGATTTGTTTACTTTGTAAACAAATTTAGCTGTAACGGTAGTATTGCCTTTCTTTACCCCCGGTAATTTTACCGCTTTTGTTAACTTTGGCAATCTTCGCATTTTTAGAAGACCATGTAATCTTACTTCCTTTTGGTGCGCTCTTTACGGTTACTTTTTTGGATTTTCCAACTTTCAGTGTCACATTTTTAGCGCTTAGTTTTGGTTTCGCTGCAGCGTATGCAGCATTTGGGATTCCGTTCATGGTTAATACCATTGCAAGAATAAGTCCCAGCCCTATAAGTCGTCGTGTGTGTTTTTTCATATAACTCCTCCTTTTGTTTGCCTGAAAAGCTATGCCTGCGTTAGATTCAGATGTAGCTTTTCAGATACTCATGATATAACGCAATTATACTGCTTGTCCTATTCTGCCGTCAACAATATTTATTTCTTTTATGCTGCGATTGGCTGTGAATAGTAGCTATGAATCGTAAAAAGTAAATGTTACTATTCACAGCCAATCGTAGCCGGACTTAAGGAAATAAA
>CAJUJR010000137.1 GCA_910586605.1 uncultured Lachnospiraceae bacterium
CAATTCTATAAGGGCTAAATTGTCCTGCAGGAAGGAATGTCTTTCTAAATTTTTGCCAGGTTGTAAATTTCAGGAACTTTCGCGTTTTACAGAAAATTAGAAATCCTGCTTTCTCATGCTGCACATAATGAAAGTTCTTCACAGGGGAAGATATTTTTTATTTCCTTAAACTGGCTACAATTGGCTGTGGATAATAACCATGAACCGTAAAAAGTAAATGCTGTTGCCCTGAACATTATGGCAAAAAGTGATTGCTTTTTTTGCTGTAGTGTGGTATATTTGTATTATTCATATGAATAATTGTTCACATGAACAGATGAATTGGCAGTTAGAATTAAGGTTGCTTAAAGGATTAACAGAAATGATGTTGGAGACTATAGCAATCGGAATAGAATGGGGGAATATTATGAGAAAGAAATATTCTATTACAGGGATTGACTGTGCAAATTGTGCAGCGAAGTTAGAAAGCAAAATGAATGGGCTGCCGCAGGTGGAAGAAGTTGTGTTAACATTTGCGACACAGCAGCTTCTTGTTGTGGCAGAGAATCCAGATGAGGTGATTCCGGTTCTTCAAGAAATTGCAGACAGAGTAGAGCCAGGAACAAAGATAGAGCCATTGAGCCGCAGGAAAGATATTAGCGCAGGGCATGGGCACCATCATGGGCATGGGAGAGAATGCAGCTGTGGCCATGAACACCACCATGGGCACGGGGAAGAATGTGGCTGTGGCCATGAACACCACCATGGGCACGGGGGAGAATGCAGCTGTGGCCATGAACACCATCATGGGCATGGGGAAGAATGTGGCTGTGACAATGGACACCACCATGGGCATGGGGAAGAATGCAGCTGTGATAATGGACACCATCACGGGAAAGGAGAGCCTGGAGGAAAACAGGAATTAGCAGTTGCCCGAAAGGATTCTTGGTGGAAAAATACAGAGGCAGTTACTCTTTTATTAGGTGCTGTTTTATTTGGGGCAGCTATTCTTTTGGAGAACTATAAAAAAGGGGTTCCATATGCAGGGACAATTTGCTTTTTGGCGGCATATATTGCTTTAGGGGGACAGATTGTATTAACGGCTGTCAGGAATTTATTCCGCGGCAAGGTTTTTGACGAGAACTTTTTAATGACAATTGCAACAGCAGGTGCGTTTGTGATTGGAGATTTTGCAGAAGCTGTAGGTGTTATGCTGTTTTATCGGATTGGGGAGTTTTTTGAGGAAATCGCAGTAGACAGAAGCAGGAAACAGATTATGGATGCTGTTGACATGCGCCCGGAAACAGTGCGTATTTATAAAGGGGGAAAAGTAACAGAGGTAAGCCCGGAAGAAGTTTTTGTTGGGGACTGCATTGAAATCCGTCCTGGAGACAGGATTCCTTTGGATGGTACAGTCTTAAAAGGAGAGAGCCGGATTGATACTTCTGCAGTTACTGGAGAGCCTGTTCCTGTGGCAGTAAAGGAGGGAAGCCAGATTTTTTCAGGCTGTGTCAATACTTCTGGCGTAATTTACCTGCGGGTGGATAAAGTGCTGGAAGATTCTATGGTTACAAGGATTTTAGAAGCGGTAGAAAATGCTGCTGCATCAAAACCGAAAATGGATCGTTTTATTACAAAGTTTGCAAGAATATATACGCCATTTGTTGTTTTGCTTGCCCTGGGGACGGCGGTTCTCCCTTCCTTGATAACGGGGGACTGGCAAAAATGGATTTACACAGCATTGTCTTTTCTGATTATAAGCTGTCCATGTGCGCTTGTGCTTAGCGTGCCATTAGCTTTCTTTGCCGGAATTGGGGCAGGCTCTAAACTGGGAATCCTTTTTAAGGGCGGAGTGTCTTTGGAGATGCTTGCAGAAGTAAAGGCAGTTATAATGGATAAGACGGGGACAATTACAGAAGGGAACTTTAAAGTGGAGTCAGCAAAAGCAGCAGAAGGTTTTACAGAAGAACAGGTGATTGCCTGGGCTGCCTGTGCAGAAAGCAGTTCAAGCCATCCAATTGCTGACAGCATCCGGGAAGAAGCTGTGTCTAGGGGGATTTTGATAAATACTGCAGAAGAAATCCAGGAGGTTTCAGGAGAAGGCATAGAAGCAGGTACAGAGGATGGGATGATTTTATGCGGAAACAGGAAACTTATGTTGCGCCATAATATTGAAATACCTTCTGGAGATTTGGAAAATGCAGGGACGGAAGTTTTTGTGGCATATAACCAGAGATATGCCGGATGCCTGGTAATTAATGATAGGATAAAGCCAGATTCAAAAGATGCCATACAGGAAATGAAAAAGCAGGGGCTGTATACGGCAATGCTTACAGGAGATACAGAAAAAAATGCACAGGCTGTCCAGAAGCAGACGGGAATCCAGGAAGTGTTTGCGCGCCAGATGCCAGAAGATAAGCTGAAAAACCTTGGGAAGATAAGGGACAGCTATGGTTCAGTTATGTTTATTGGCGATGGGATAAATGATGCGCCTGTACTTGCCGGAGCAGATGTGGGCGCTGCAATGGGAAGCGGGGCGGATGCTGCAATTGAAGCGGCAGATGTGGTTTTTATGACTTCACGGTTGACAGCTTTGGTAGAAAGTTTTAAAATAGCGAAAGTAACAAACCGTATTGCAAAGGAAAATGTGGTTTTTGCCCTTGCAGTTAAGGCGGCGGTTATGGTTCTGGGGCTTTGCGGAATTGCTTCTATGTGGATGGCAGTTTTTGCAGACTCTGGTGTTGCCATGCTCTGTGTATTAAATTCTATTCGTGTGCTTTACCGTAAAAATTGATAATATAATGAAATTGCGCAGGGATGCTTGATGAATTGCAAAACCATTAGATTGTATACCAGGGCGTGACCAAAGAGCAGAAAATAGAAAGGCGGAACCGGCTATGACTATGGAAAAATTTGATGGCTATTCTTATTTGGAAGGTGGAATTTGTGCAGCGGAAGGATTTGTTGCCAATGGAATAAATTGCGGCATTAATCCAGATAGGGAAAAAAATGATTTAGGCATGGTTTATAGTGAAACATCATGCAATGCAGCGGCGGTATATACACAGAATAAAGTAAAAGGAGCGCCAATTCTGGTAACACAGAAACATTTAGAAAAGACAAATGGGAAAGCTAAGGCAGTAATTGTTAATTCTAAAAATGCAAATACTTGCAATGCAAATGGAATAGAAGTGGCAGAAGCAACCTGTGAACTTTTGGCAAAAGAAATGGGGATTGCGGCAGATGAGGTAATTGTTGCATCTACTGGCGTAATTGGCATGCCGCTGGAAATTGAGCCGTTTGCATCCGGGATTCCGGAACTGGTAAAAGGGTTATCCAGGGAAGGGAATGAAGAGGCAGCAAAAGCGATTATGACAACAGATACTGTGAAAAAAGAGGTTGCAGTGGAATTTGTAATCCAAGGGAGAAAATGCCGTTTGGGCGGTATGGCAAAGGGCAGCGGAATGATTCATCCTAATATGGCAACAACATTAAATTTTATTACGACAGATGCAGCAGTTTCAGCGGAGATGCTGAGAAAAGCATTGGGAGAAGTTGTCCAGGTCACATACAACTGCCTTTCTGTTGATGGGGATACATCTACAAATGATATGGTAAGCGTTATGGCAAACGGCCTGGCGGGAAATAATGAAATATGTAAAGAAAATGAAGACTACAAGATATTTAAGCAGGCGCTATATATAGTAATGTTAAATATGACAAAAATGCTTGCTGCAGATGGAGAAGGCGCTTCTAAGTTCTTGGAGTGTACTTGCTCTGGGGCAAAAGACAGGGAGACCGCGACCGCTGTCGCAAAAAGTGTTGTCCGTTCTAATTTGATAAAATGCATGGTGTTTGGGGAGGATGCTAATTGTGGCCGTGTCCTTTGTGCAATTGGATATGCAGATGCAGAATTTGATGTGGGTAAAGTCAATGTAGAATTGGCCTCGCCAGCAGGGGCAGTGGCTACTTACAGAGATGGCGTTGCAATAGGGTATTCGGAAGAATTTGCGGCGAAAGTCTTGGCAGAAGATGAAATTTATATTAATATTGACTTGCAGCAGGGAGACGCCAGTGCAAAGGCATGGGGCTGCGATTTAACATATGACTATGTAAAAATCAATGGGGATTATCGGTCTTAAGATAAATACACTATAATATAGGTTACTATTCACAGCCAATCGTAGCTAAATTTAAGAAAATAAAAAATATCTTCCC
>CAJUJR010000138.1 GCA_910586605.1 uncultured Lachnospiraceae bacterium
AAGATATTTTTTATTTACTTAAATTCTGCTACGATTGGCTGTGAATAGTAACGAACCGTAAAAAGTAAATGCTGTTGCCCTGATCATATGATTGACACACCAGTTTCTGAGTGTTATTATATATAGTATTAAAAACTATGTGATTTTGATTTGATATCTATATTTACCAGGAGGTGCTATGTCATATTTAATTCTTTGCGACAGTTGTACAGATTTTACCAGAGAAATGGAGCAAGATGCACATTTTATCCGGATTCCCCTTACTTTACATGTGGGAGAGGATGACATTATAGATGATGAGACCTTTGACCAGAAGTCTTTCCTGAAAAAAGTAGCCGAATATCCAGAATGCCCAAAATCTTCTTGCCCTGGGCCTGAAAATTTTATGGAGTATTTTGAACAGGCAGATGATATTTACATTGTCACGCTTTCTAGCAACCTAAGCGGTTCTTATAATAGCGCAGAGCTTGCAAAAAACATGTACCTAGACGAACATGCTCCTAAAAATATCCATGTGTTTAACTCTAAATCCGCTTCTGCGGGCCAAAGCCTGATTGCTTTGGAAACTGCAAAGCGGGCAGAAAATGGTATGCCTTTTGAGCAGATTGTAAAAGAAGTCACTTCCTTTATTGACAGCATGGGAACTAAATTTGTACTGGAAACACTTGATATGCTCCGCAAAAATGGGCGGCTCTCCAATATTACGGCATTGCTTGTCAATGCCCTGAATATTAAACTTGTTATGACTTCGGATGGAAATGGCCAAATTGATAAATGTTCCCAGGCACGCGGCATGAAAAAAGCAATTGCCCATATGGCAGATGCAATCAAAGAAGATGCTGTAGATTCTGCCAACCGTACGCTTTTTATCTCGCATTGCAATAATGCAGAAAGGGCAGAATTTGTTAAAAAGGTCATATTGGAAAAACTTCCATTTAAAGATGTAATTATTGCCGAAACAGGCGGTGTCAGTTCACTTTATGCTGCTGATGGCGGCATTGTTGTATGTTATTAAAAATGGGCATACACTATAAAAAGGGCGCTGCCTGCGCTACAGCATAATTTCTTATCGCATAAAAAAGGGAATGCATTGCATCCCTTTTTTTATTCCTTTGATAATGTAAACAATGTACCAACCGCTTTATCCTCAAACAAGTCATAAAGGCGTTTTGGTTTCCTTCCATTCATCAAGACAACGTCGATGCCAGCTTCATAAGCAATTTCGACTGCATGGATTTTCGTCTTCATCCCACCGGTGCCAAATTTAGAGCCAGCCCCTCCGGCTAAGTTCCGAATCATATCATCAATTTCATGCACTACCGGAATCATCTTTGCATCTCCTGATTTATGTGGGTCTCTGTCATACAGCCCATCTATATCCGACATAATAACCAACAAATCTGCTTTTGCAATCGTTGCAACAACTGCAGCAAGGGAATCGTTTTCACCCATCTCCAGTTCCAATTCGTCAATCGCCACCGTATCATTTTCATTAACAATCGGGACTGCACCCACTGCAAGCAAGCGTTCCAGCGCATTTTCTACATTTTTTCTCCTGTCTTCCAATAAAATATATTTTGTCAAAAGCATCTGGGCTACTGTAATGCTATAATTAGAAAACAGATTATCATACAGGTTCATAAGCTCGCACTGCCCTACAGCGGCACATGCCTGTTTGCCCGGGGTATCTTTGGGTTTTTCAATCAACCCAAGTTTCCCCATCCCAAGCCCAATCGCGCCACTAGAAACCAAAATCACTTCATGGCCTGCATTATAAACATCCGCCAGTGTTTTTACAAGCTGCTCCACCCTTCTGATATTGAGCCTACCTGTTTTATGATGTGTCAAAGTGGAAGTCCCCACTTTAACAACAATCCGTTTCCTGTCACTCATTTTTCTCACAATGCGCCTCTTTTCCTCAAGGAATGCCAACAATTAATTCCTTTACAGTTCCTTATTGGCAGCCCATATAATCAGCAGCTTCCTTCTTTCATAGAAAGCTGTAACTCTTTCCGGTAACTTGTATCCAGTTTCAACGTTGAACGTTCCTGCAATGTCTGGTATACTTTAGGAACCATAATGCTCTGATATGCCGGACGGATAATTTTATCAATATTAATCAATTCTTCCATCCTATGCGCACTCCACCCAACAATACGCGCCATTGCAAAAATCGGCGTAAACAGTTCCTGTGGGATTCCTAACATATTGTATACAAAACCGCTGTAAAAATCAACATTTGCACTAACGCCTTTATAAATTGCACACTCCTCCCCAATTACTTCTGGTGCAATCCTTTCAATCATAGAATATAACTCAAACTCTTTCTTCTGGTGTTTCTCATTTGCCAAAAGTTCCACAAAATTTTTAAATGCAAGGGCACGCGGGTCAGAAATAGAATATACGGCATGCCCCATGCCATAAATCAGCCCACGCCTGTCAAATGCCTCGCGTTTTACTAATTTATGGAGATAAGCGCGCACCGCATCTTCGTCTGTTATGTCACTGACATGCTCCTTCAAATCTTGTATCATCTCTACTACTTTAATATTTGCGCCACCATGCTTTGGTCCTTTTAAAGAAGACAGCGCAGCAGCAATTACGGAATAAGTATCAGAACCCGCAGAAGTCACTACCCTTGTAGTGAAAGTAGAATTATTTCCGCCGCCATGTTCCATATGAAGCACCAAGGCAAGATCTAACACCTTTGCTTCTACATCTGTATATTTTTTATCCGGCCGGAGCATCCTAAGGATATTTTCCGCCGCTGATAAGCTGTCATCAGGCCGGTGGATATAAAAACTATCATCGCACTCATAATGATTATACGCATGGTATCCATAAACTGCCAGCATTGGAAATACGCTAATTAACATAATGCTCTGCCTTAGCACATTTTCCAGCGAATTGTCTGTTACCTTGTCATCATAAGAAGAAAGCGTCAGGACGCTTTTTGTCAGGGAATTCATTATATCCTTGCTTGGGGCTTTCATAATTACATCACGCACAAAATTTGTTGGAAGCCTTCTGTTTTTTGCAAGTATATTTGAAAATTCTTTTAGCTGCCCCTTTGTTGGCAATTCCCCAAACAGAAGAAGATATGCCGTCTCCTCAAACCCAAACCGTTTATCCTTACGAAACCCACTGGTTAAATCAAAAATATTATAGCCTCTGTAATAGAGCTGCCCATCACATGGGATTGTCCTTCCATCCTTTACATCACTTGCCTTTATCAGGGATATATTGGTAATGCCTGACAATACACCTTTCCCATTTTTGTCACGCAAACCGCGCTTTACCCCATATTCCTCAAACAAGGATGCATCAATCTGATTATTTTCCACACAGACTTTACTATATCTGCTTGAAAAATCATCCATAACTTTCTCAAAATTATTACTCATACAATCCCTCCATTTCTGTTATGTTTGCGTTAATTATCCGGGCAATTTCATTTAGCAGCTCCAACTGTTCAGCAGTTACCCCCTGAAACAGCCTTTCAAACATTTTCCTCCGCTGCTCCCGCATTGCGTCAATTAATGGAAATGCCTCTTCCTTTACTGCTAAATGTACACACCTCCTATCTTCCCGCAGATGCTTCCCTTCCAGAAACCCCTTCTCAATCAATTTATCAATTGACTTTGACACATAAGATTTTGCAATGCCATGTACCTTTACAATGTCCCTTGCTGTATCATATCCTCCTGGCTCTGACAAAAACAACAGCACGCGTACATCAATCAGGCTTAATGAATATTTTTCCAGAATAGCGCGATAGAATGCCTCCTGAAATTTTTTATACTGCTGCCCGGTTAAAAGTAATTCCACCTTCTCATTCACCCCGTCACATTCCTTTCTGCAGCCTTCTGCAAGCATTTTTAACACATTTAGGCAACTAAATTAGTGTATTATGAAACTGTTCTCTTTAGAACTGTTATAAACATTATAATAATTTTACCTCCTGTTTGTCAAACAATTCATATTTTTTTAATATTTGCCTAAAGCATATTAGAGTGTGTTTTAAAATTCCCTATCTTTCGTCAAGATGCACAAAACTATGGATTATTTATCCAATAATGTACTAAAGAACTGTTAAAAAATTACTCATGACAATCACTTGTTACTATTCACAGCCAATCGTAGCAGAATTTAAGTAAATAAAAAATATCTTC
>CAJUJR010000139.1 GCA_910586605.1 uncultured Lachnospiraceae bacterium
TCTACATATTGCACGAAAAAGGCTTTTATCATTATTCGAACTGTGAATAGTAACACTTTATAAGGAGGATGATACAATGAAAATCGAAAAACTGCCGTCTGGTTCTTACAGAATAAGGAAGATGTACAAAGGGCATACTTACCAAATTGTGGCAGATTACAAACCTACACATTTATCAAATCATCCCTTGTAAAAACGCGCCCCCTATTTTTAAGCAACAACAAAAAGATTTCAAACTCCAAATGGGTTAGAGCAACCTCATTTCCAAAAACAGTAACCTTGCGTTCTGTTTCACTCTTTGGCAGCATTATATCCAATCACACAAAAAAAGCGGCACAGGTTAAACCTATGCCACTTATTTTGGACGATTCTATTCTTGCGTATGCAACAGTCCAAACGCAAGTTTCTACCTTACAAAGAAGTAGAATGTATCAGCAAACTCATTTACCGTACCATTTGAATTTACCATTTCGACATACCCTTTGTCATCATAGACCATGCACCAGTCAAGGCCCCACATGCCTGCAGGCATATCTTTTGAAATTGTCAGTTCCGCAACATAGCTGAACGGCATTTTCGGGTCTTTTACAAAATCAGTTACACTAACCCTGGCAGGAACATTGAGTTCATAGGATTTAAGATAAAATGTTGCGCTCTTAAATGCATTATCCATCATAGTATCAATATGGATTTTAATTTTATCTCCTGCCCTCACAGTGATACCAGGCGTATCAACATAAATCCCCGTAATATCTATTTGCTTATGCTCTACATTATAACGAAGCACAACCCTTTCTGTATTACAAGTCAGTGTAATAAAAGCAGTTCCAATATAACCGCCCGTACGGACCATAACCAAGCGGTTATTGACAACCTTATCCACATATGCAATCCCTCTATTGCTTGATTCGTTTTTAATCACATACGTGTCAATGTCACTAGAAAAATACTTTCCTACGTCAACGGTATCCGTGTGATAAAACCCAGCTTTGGTTTTCTGGACAATCCGGTTTCCATTATAGTAATCTTCCGGGTTTAAGTTTGGCGTTGGCGTCGGCGAAACAGATGGGGATGGCGATGCAGATGGAGACGGTGATGCAGATGCCGGCGGCACTGGCGACGGCGTTGCCTCCTGTCCACCCTGTACAATAACATCACAAGAATATGTCTCACCCAATCCGGCATTTAAAATAGCATATACTTTTGTTTTGCCATTTCTGACAGCAGTAATCTTGCCACTAGAAGATATTGTAGCAATATCTTCATTGTCACTGCACCAGAAAATATCATCTGTCTTTGATACCCCATACATCCTAAGATTTTTACTCTCACCTGCATCTAAGGTAACTGTTTTGCTGCTCAGGTACTGTTTTGGCACATTTACCTTACATACATACTGCTTCTTCCCAACCTTTGCAGTAATCTTTGCCGTCCCTGGCCCTTTTGCCGTAACTTCTCCGCTGGAATCTACTGTTGCAACTGATTTCTTGTTTGATGACCACTTTGGCTTTGAAGACGTATTATCCAGATATAAATCCACGGTGTTATTCAAAGTAAGCGTAACCTTTGTCATATTCAGCTTTACAGCCGCCGCCTGTGAACCAGATGACATTTGGAATACCAGCGAAAATACCAATAATATCGAAACCAAAATTTTTATAGATTTTTTATTCATGAGCTTTCCCCCTTTTCCCCGTGCTATAAACCTACAGCACTTAATATCTTTTTGTAATCATCGCAAACTGCCAAAAGCTGGCTTTTCTGCAAATCTTTAACAGTTCGTAAACATTATACACTAATTCATCCAATTTCTCAAGCATAATGATATTTCTTCCGCTTCCCCTGCAAAAGCGCTGCCGTTACCGTAACCGCCATCACTTCCGCTGCCACGATAGACCACCAGATGCCGTCCACTCCCCAAAATATAGGGAAAATAAGGACTGCGGCAATCTGAAATACCAACGTACGCAAAAAGGAAATCAGCGCAGATGTCAGCCCATCATTTAGAGCAGTAAAAAATGACGAGCCAAAAATTGTAAACCCAGAAAACAAAAATGATATGGAAAATATAGTAAACGCCCCTATTGTCATATCCAACAAATTTTTGTCATATCCAACAAAAAGGACTGACAAAGGCTTCCCAAGCGTTTCCCCTGCAATACACATTGCTATGGCAAAACTCCCTGTCATCACCATGCTCTTTTTCAGCAGGCTTTTCAGTTCCGTATGGTTTTGCGCTCCATACTGATACCCAACCACTGGCGCAGCCCCAACCGCATACCCAATATAAATCGCCTGGAAAACCAGGCTAACATACATCAATACGCCATAACTTGCAACCCCATCTTCCCCGGCATATTTCATTAATTGCGTATTATACAGCATACTGACAACCGACATAGAAATATTGCTCATAAGTTCTGACGCGCCATTTGTACAAGTCCTGAAAAGCGCTTTTCCATCAAACTTAAATTTCACAAGCCTAAGCAAGCTGGTATTCTTATGCCCAAAATAAATCAATGGAAGGACGCCTCCAACGAACTCACTAAACGCCGTTGCTGCGGCCGCCCCAACTAACCCCCAGCCAAAACCGGGAACAAACAACGCATCTAAAACCATATTTGTCAGGCCAGACGCAATTGTAATATACAATCCAAGGTTCGGTTTTGCCGCCGTTGCAAACAGGCACTGGAACTCAAACTGCAAAATAAAAAATGGCAGCGATAGCAATGTAATCCTTCCATAAATAATGCAATCCTCAAGCATCTTGCCCTCTGCCCCTAAAAATAAAGCAATTGGCCGGAGAAATATAAACCCCAGTGCAGCAAACAAAATCCCCAATAAAACAGACACACAGACAATCATGGAAAAAATCTCTTTCGCCCTCTGGTTTTTTCCCTCCCCCATTGTCTTTGAAATCAGGGCGCTTCCTCCCGTGCCAAACATAAATCCAATACACCCTAAAATCATTAAAACCGGCATAATAAAATTCACGGCCGCAAAAGATGTTTTTCCTGCAAAATTAGAAACAAAAAATCCATCCACAACCCCATATATAGACGTAAAAACCATCATAACAACAGATGGGAACGTAAAACGCAGCAAATGCTGATAAGTAAAATGTTCTGATAACTGTATCATCTTCCTCTCCTTTCCATGTGCAAGCTGCACCATTATAATTCCTTTATCCTTTCCTTTAGGCAATCCAGGTATTTTTCCGTTAATTCAAGGTATTTTTCTACATCCTCCTTTTTCCATGACGCAAAAATCTCATCTTCTATCTGCAAAACCCTCATTGCCGTCATCCCCGCCAGCCTTTTTCCCTTTTCTGTTAAATATACCTTTTTGGCTTTGGCATTAAGGGATCCTAAATAAATAATATCTTCCTTCTCAAGTTTACGGAGCGCAGAATTCATCGTCTGCTTGCTCATTCCTGTATAAAAACTAATATCCTGGAGCAGGCAGCCTTCCCCATTATCACATATTGCATAAAGTATGTTCAGCGCACTATCCGATAAACCAAGTCTCAATGCTGCTTCATGGTAAACAGCATCAATTTCACTAACCAAGTAATTATAACGGTTCATTTCCTTTGAAACATGGTTCGCCATATAACACCCCCTTTTGGTATGAAATCGTACTATCATAATATAGTACGATTTCATACCAAAGTCAAGGGCCAATCAACAACCCCGCTGCAAGCAACGGGGTATGTGACCCGCGCGCAGTCGCCAAGTGCAAAGGAACTTTCAGTTCCTTGCAAGCATTGCGTTTGGCTCATTGCGTACGCGAGAATCAACAAATGCCCACCAAACATCTTATGCCCTCACTTTGCCTTCGCGGAAATAAAAAACGCTATCCTAATATATCATAACATATTAAGATAGCGATATCTCTTTCCTTATTATATCTTAAACATTACTATTCACAGTCAATGGTAACTCTTAAACAGATTTCTTTTTCCAAAAGCCCCAAAGCAATAAAGCTCCAATTATGCCCCCTGCCCCAAGCCCTGCAAAGAAAAGATATCTTAAGAATGAATTTCCTGTTACTATTCACAGCCAATCGTAGCCGGACTTAAGGAAATAAAAAATATCTTC
>CAJUJR010000140.1 GCA_910586605.1 uncultured Lachnospiraceae bacterium
AAGATATTTTTTATTTCCTTAAGTCCGGCTACGATTGGCTGTGAATAGTAACACATTCATGCGTTTGCCCGGGGATAGTATTGTGTGCACCTTGACAAAAACATTACATATTGTTACAATCGGAGATGGCATGTAAAGAGGCACCGTCTGCATTGGTGCTGTAAAGATTACATAAAAATTGCCGCAAGGTGAAAAAGAGGTGTCATATGAATAAACGTGTATTATCTATTCTGGTTGACAATACATCTGGGGTTTTAAGCAGGGTTTCCGGATTATTCAGCCGCAGGGGATATAGTATTGACAGCCTGACAGTTGGTGAGACGGAGAATGCTTCCTATTCCCGTATGACAGTTGTCGTTCATGGGGATGACCAGGTGCTTGACCAGATTGAAAAGCAGGTGGCTAAATTAGAAGATGTCCGTTGTGTTAAAGTATTAAAGAGCGGCCACAGGGTATGCCGTGAGTTGATTTTGGTAACAGTAGGGGTAACGGCACAAGAGCGGCCAGAGGTTATTGCGATAGCGGAAATATTCCGTGCAAAGGTTGTGGATGTTGGCATTGATACTCTGATGATCGAATTAACAGGTAACCAGAGTAAGCTTAGCGCATTTGTGAAGCTCTTGGATGGATATGAGATTAAAGAAATGGTCCGCACAGGGATAACAGGGTTGAGCCGTGGTGCGGAAGATATGTTTGAGGAAATAGAATAGGGGTAAAACGCCCAGTCGTATAAGACATGCGCTTTGCATAAATTATTTGGATATAATATAGGAGGAAAAAGAAAATGGCAGATGCAAGAATTTTTTATCAGGAAGATTGTAACTTATCTCTTTTGGATGGCAAGACAATTGCGATTATCGGCTATGGAAGCCAGGGACATGCACATGCGCTTAATTTAAAGGAATCTGGGTGCAATGTTATCATTGGGCTTTATGAAGGCTCTAAGTCATGGGCAAAGGCTGAAAAGCAGGGATTTCAGGTATATACTGCAGCAGAAGCTGCAAAGCAGGCTGATATTATTATGATTCTGATTAATGATGAAAAGCAGGCAGATATGTACAAGAAGGATATTGCACCAAATCTTGAAGCAGGCAATATGCTGATGTTTGCACATGGATTTGCAATTCATTTTAACCAGATTATTCCACCGGCAGATGTTGATGTAACAATGATTGCACCAAAAGGGCCAGGACATACAGTACGTTCCGAATATCAGGCAGGTAAGGGTGTGCCTTGCCTAGTAGCAGTACATCAGGATGCCACAGGGAAGGCACAGGAAATGGCACTTGCTTATGCCCTGGGGATTGGTGGTGCAAGGGCTGGTGTCCTTGAGACTACATTCCGTACAGAGACGGAAACTGATTTGTTTGGTGAGCAGGCTGTCCTTTGCGGTGGTGTGTGCGCACTGATGCAGGCTGGTTTTGAAACGCTTTGTGAAGCTGGTTATGACCCAAGGAATGCTTATTTTGAGTGTATCCATGAGATGAAGCTGATTGTAGATTTAATTTACCAGTCTGGTTTTGCAGGGATGCGTTATTCTATCTCCAATACAGCAGAATATGGCGATTATATTACAGGACCTAAGATTGTTACAGAGGATACTAAGAAGGCAATGAAGCAGATTCTTGCAAATATCCAGGATGGTTCTTTTGCAAAAGACTTCCTGCTTGATATGTCGCCAGCAGGCGGACAGGCTCACTTTAAAGCTCTTAGGAAGCTTGCAGCAGAGCATCCAGCTGAGAAGATTGGCGAAGAAGTACGTAAGCTGTATAGCTGGAACAATGATGATGAGAAATTGATTAATAACTAATTTTCATTTCAAGATAATTTGTGTACGGAATGCTGGCATCTCATTAAATTGCGTTATGTATGCCAGCGCTATATATAAAATGGAAATTAAGGCTGTCTGCCAAAGGAGGCAGGCAGCTTTTGGTTATAGTAAAAGAAAGCAATGGGAAAGGGAAGGCGGTGCAAAAGGTATGGTAATTGTTGCAGGGGTAATTGCGGTCGTAATAATCGCAGTGGTAGTTGTGGTGGCTGCCGTGTCAGCAGTAGTAGCAGGAGTGAAGGATTCATTAAAAGATGAGTAGATGCTCTAGAGCGTGTTTGAAAATTCATTCCAGGAACTTTTCGTTACTTATAATCTGAACTCCCCGCTTTGCGCTATATTTGCCCCAAATTTAGTCAATGTAATGTAGCCCGCTACATCTCCTAAATTTGAGTCAAATCTCCCACAAAGTGTGAAGTACATTTAACAAAAAGCAATTTTCAAACACGTTCTAGGATTTGCATAGAAGTGCTGTTTTTTTCAATTAGCCAGGAATGCCGTATTTGGGCAACTTCTATAATATTACTCTGGCTATTAAATACCGTAACTTTTTCTGGTCTAAATGTTCATCTGCTTCGTTGCCTTCAATCGCTGTAGCACTCGATACAGCTCAATCATCCGTCTTGTATAGGAACATTTATCCAGCAAAAAATGATTACGATATTTAATAGCCGGGGTAATAAATGAAGAAAATGGCATTTTCTATTATAGGTGAGGAAATTTATGATTCAGGTAAAAAATGTAAAGATTGGAGCTGGTCTTCCTAAAATCTGCGTTCCGATTGTAGAAACAACCCAGGAACAGATTTTAAACCAGGCGCAGGAAATTGACAGGGGATTGGTTGATTTGGTGGAATGGCGTGCGGATTTTTATGAGGATATAAATAATCTGGAAAGGACAGCGTTGACAGCAAGCCTTTTGCAAAGTATTTTGGGGAAGATACCAATATTGTTTACGTTCCGGACGGCAAAAGAAGGCGGTGAAAGGGAAATCAGCTTTGATGCATATAGGGAACTGCTTCTTCATATGGCTAAGAGCGGCTGTGTTGATTTAATTGACGTAGAGGTTTTCCGTGGTTATGATAAAATGCAGCGTAAACGCAGGGAATGGAAAACAGCCGATTCCTGTAATAGGGAAGTGCAGCAAATGGTAAAAGAATTGTCAAAAAGTGTGGTTGTGGTTGGCTCATACCATAATTTTAACGAGACGCCTTCTAGGGAGGAAATCTTAAAAAGGATATTTTTTATGGAAAAGATTGGGGCGGCGATTCCCAAGATTGCTGTTATGCCAAAGGAACAAGAGGATGTAATCTGTTTGATGGAAACTACATTACTGGCTGGCCGGTTAATGGCAGACAGGCCGGTTATTACTATGGCAATGGGGGCGCTTGGCAAAGTAACGCGTATGGCGGGGGAATCCTTTGGTTCAGCTGTAACATTTGGATGTATGGGGAAGGCAAGCGCCCCAGGGCAGATTGAAGTGGAACAGTTGCGCCAGGCGATGCAGGCGTTGCATATAGAAGAAGATTGAATAGCAGCTATAAAGGTGAAACGAGGCAGAGGATGATAAAATTACAGAAACATATTTTTTTAATTGGTTTTATGGGCGTTGGAAAAACAACTACTTCAAAAGAACTTGGAAAGAAACTGGGTGTGGAAGAAAAGGATACGGATACAATGATTGTTAGGCAGGAACAGCGGAGCATTCCAGAAATTTTTGAAGTATCTGGCGAGGCATATTTCCGTCAAGCGGAAACAAGAATCCTAGATACCCTGGAACAGGAGGCGCCATGTGTTGTTTCCTGTGGCGGCGGCATGGCAATGCGGGAAGAGAATGTAGCGAAAATGAAAAAAACTGGGATTATAATTTTCTTGAAGGCATCGCCGGAGACAATTTATTCTCATGTAAAAGACAGTACGCACCGTCCTCTTTTAAATGGAAATATGAATGTACCATATATCCGCCGGCTTATGGAGGAAAGGGAGCCTAAGTATCAGGCGGCGGCTGATATTTGTATTGAAACGGACGAATTGATGCCGGAACAGGTTGCTGATAAGATTATGGAGTGTTGTTTAGGACAGCCTATGCGCTGATTTCAGAAAATAGGCAGGCTTATGTGCAAGCGCAACGGGTCTGCCTATTTTCTGAAATTAGCCGTGAATAGTAGTTACTATTAACAGCCAATCGTAGCAGAATTTAAGTAAATAAAAAAAATCTTCCCCTGTGAAGCACTTTCATCATGTGCAGCATGAGAAAGCAGGATTTCTC
>CAJUJR010000141.1 GCA_910586605.1 uncultured Lachnospiraceae bacterium
ACAGTGACTGCTACTGTGGCCTTGTAGTTTCCATTTACTATAAAAAATAGTAAATTTCAAGAAAACGCCTTTTTAAAAAGGGTTATAACCAAAAAATAATAAAAATAGGAAAGAATAATTATGGTATGATACCTTTTTGATACCTTTCCACAAATTTATAAAATTTTTTGGGAAAACAGCTATATATAAGGCATTTTACAAGAATTTTTTGCATGAGTGAGTATTTAATTTTACTTGATTGGTTTTATTTTATATTCATTTTTGTTACAATGTAGAATAGTGTCGAAAAATAATGTTATTTGTCGAGGGAATAAGACCTATTTTCGCTATAGTTATTCTGAATATAGGATACTGTTTTAGCTGAAGTTATTTACTAACATTTTTTGTTGAAAAAGGTATCATACAGGTATCACAAAAAAAGAAAAATCATCTACTAACGTAATTGAAAACACTAATACAATGCGGTTTGGTTCATGATAAAGCATCTAAAATTTGATGTTTTTAGCAAAATATCTTTTTATTATTAATATATTTGCAAATATATTAATAAAAATATAGTATATTGTTAATTACTCTTAAGGCGCAGTATCTATAGTTATTTTTATAAATGTTATAATAAAGTTTGTAGATTGCATATATTATAGAAAATGCTATATAGGATGTATAGTTACAACAAAAAGGAATAATACAAAAGAAAGGGGAACAAAATGGCTGTTTACAAAGATGAGGCAAGAGGAACCTGGTATGTATCCTTTCATTACTGCGATTGGACAGGACAGAATAAAAGAAAATTGAAAAGAGGCTTTCGGACGAAACGTGAAGCAGTGCAGTGGGAGCAAAATTTCAAATTAAAAGAAGCTGCCAGCCTTGATATGACATTTGAAGCATTTGTTGAGGAGTATACAAAAGACAGGAAAGCGAAATTGAAAAGAAGTACATGGGAAATAAAAGAATATATTATCAGGACGAGGCTGATGCCATATTTTGCCGATAAGAAAATGAACAACATACGGCCAACGGATATTATCCACTGGCAGAATGAGATGATTTCATACAGGGATGAAAAAGGAAAACCATTTAAGCCAACTTATTTGAAAACATTACAGGCAGAATTAAGTGCTATCTTTAACCATGCAATCCGCTTTTATGAGTTAAAGGATAATCCGGTAATTAAAGCAGGACCGCTTGGTAAAGCAAAAGCAGACGAAATGCTTTTTTGGACAAAAGATGAATTTATAAAATTTTTATATGCGGTAAGCAACAAGCCATTATCGTATGTGGCATTTCAAATTTTATATTGGTGTGGAATCCGTGAAGGCGAACTGCTGGCATTAACATTAGGGGATTTTGATCTTAGCAGAAAAATAATGCATATAACAAAGTCATATCAAAGGATTAAAGGGGAAGATGTGATTACAGACCCTAAAACCCCAAAAAGTGTAAGGGATGTCATTGTACCAGATTTTTTGTGTGAAGAAATCTGTAGTTATGCAAAGGAATATGGATTTACTAAGGAAGACAGGCTGTTTCCGGTTACAAAAAGTTATATGCATAAGGAAATGACAAGAGGTTCAGAAAAGTCAGGGGTAAAACGCATCCGGGTACATGACCTCCGCCATTCGCACGTGTCACTTTTAATACATATGGGATTTTCAGCAGTTGCAATAGGAAAACGCGTAGGACATGAAAGCCAGGATATCACATTCCGTTATGCACATATGTTCCCAACAGAACAGGAAGTTATGGCAGATATGTTAAATGACGCTTTCCAGAGTGCAAGGCTGCAGGAAGGGGCGTTATAAGAATTTAAATAGAATTGGGCAGAACCAATATGTTGTGGCTCTGCCCAATTTTTATAGAAAAATATTTAAGCCAATTTATTCCTGCGAAGGCAAAGGGAAGATGATGCAAAGATTATTTCTGTTTGGATGCAATATTTGGCATATTTTTATCCGTTTTCAATACATGGTTAATGCCAAGGCCCATGCCAGCCAGCGCAAAGAAAATTGGTGCAACAGTAATGCAGGAATCATTTGTCAGCCCCATAATCAGATAACCAAGTATGCTTGTAAGGACTGCAACACCAAATTTTGGAAGGTAGCCCTGGAAATCATTTTTCCAATAAATACGAAAACTGCTTATAACATACCAGCCAAAAAAGGCGAGGAATGCAATAAGTGATAAAACGCCAGTCTGAACTGCAATCTGCAGATATAAGCAGTGGGGTTTTGTAACCATTTGAGTTGCAAAACCAGCATTGACCATACTAACTCTGTCATCATTAGGGAAAGCAATTACAAATGTATCGGGTCCTGAGCCAAGTAAGAAATATTCTTTTAGCAATGGAAAAGTCTTAGACCAGATATATCCACGGCCGCTGGCAAGGCGTTCATGGGTTGCCAAATATCCGGTTGTTTCTGGATGTTTTGTCATTTTTACAAGTTTATTCCCGATCATAGAATAAAAAGAGGTGTCGCCTTCTTTCATTATATTTGTGAAAAACCAGTTATAGCCTTCAATTTGCACTGTAAAGCCGTTAAATTGCTCTGAACGGATTGAGCCAATTAAAAAAGGAAAACGTTCATCCGAAACACTGTAGTACGATGTATTTTCGTCAAATGCACAGGAAATGGATGCGTTATTTTCATCAACCAGCGTAAATGAATCATTACCTTCCTCATTCTGTGTAACGTAGAGGGAAAGCTGTGAGCCATTATAGGTTATTGTTACATTGTCATCATTTGTTTCAATACTTTTTAATGCATGTTGGGTTTCAGGGACATCAAACATTTGTTTCAGGCGGTTTATTAAAATATCCTGATTCATCATATTTATAATAAAAAATGCAATAAATGCTACAGTAATAATGGCAATGCTGGTAATCCAGTTTTTGATAAATACTTTGCGCATGCAAACAAGCATAACAATAAATGAAATAATTAAAGCAACAATTCCAGCACGGGATTGCGATGCAAAAAGAATCAGCAGGAGGGCGGCAATGAATATTCCATATAAAAAACGCTGCCAAAGTTTTTTTGCAGTAAAAATTAAAGCAACTAAAATCGGAACGGTTAATGTTACATAGAATCCAACATAATTTGGGTTATATACGGAAAGATATGGACGCCCCAATTCAAATTTGAAGTCCAGTTTTCCCCCTGCATAATCGGACGGGGTAATTAAATTGCCAGCAAACTCTGTACGGAAAAAGTCATGGGAAAATACTTGGGAAAGACCCAAGAACACTGTTAAAAGAATGCCAACGATAAACCATTTCATTGTACGCTGGATAGAATCTTCCGTCCGTAATACAAAAAAGGCGTAGTATGCAATGATGCAGTAGCCAATTAACACCCATACTGACTCAAATTGGTCATAAATTCCATGGAAAGAAAAATATGAATTTTCGGAAAGGAGTGCGGAAAGCAACGAAATACCTGCATATACTGCAAGGGGAATTAAATTTTTCCACCATAAAATTTTCTGTTCTTCGATAAAACAGAGGTAAAGTAAAATCAATAGCATACAGCCGCATGCTATTAATACAAATACCATCTTATAATATAGGAAGAAATCAATCATTGTTTCTGGAGCAGGAAAGTTAAATTCTTCAAGGTGTGTATTGTATTTATAATAGTATGTGATTAAAGGGATAAATGCCAGTATAGCTATTAAAGGCGCCAGTACAAGCAAAGGCTGTTTATCGCGTCGGTCTGCTTCTAGCTTTTTTTGCCGGTCTCTTTTCGATTTTTTTGTATCATAATTTGCCATAGTAATCCTCATTTCTGCGTTGCTTTTAAGGGCTCAGGTCTTCAGGGTTATGTACTAGTACAGCAAATTTAGTGCCAGGCAACGCACAGGCAGAATATTGCTGGACCTCTGCTTTTGAGGGCAGATCATATAAAGGTACATAATGTTAAATTCCATAATAATTATACATGAATTATAATAAGAAGCAATAGGAAAAACAACCTTTACCGTCAATTTCTGGAAAGGAGCTGTTACTATTCACAGCCAATCGTAGCCAAATTTAAGGAAATAAAAAATATCTTCC
>CAJUJR010000142.1 GCA_910586605.1 uncultured Lachnospiraceae bacterium
GGGGAAGAGATTTTTTATTGAGATCCGGCTACGATTGGCTGTGAATAGTAACGTTGTGCTATTAAGAAAGTTTGTAATGTGCTTGCAAAAACCTGATTCTTATGATATTATAACAAAAGTTTAAGTGTCTATTTATTTTCAGGGCGGGGTGTGACTCCCCACCGGCGGTATTCCAGGAAAGGTAAGCCCGCGAGCCGTAAGGCATGATTTGGTGAAAATCCAAAGCCGACAGTATAGTCTGGATGAGAGAAGATGGTAGAGATAGTGTGTTAATTGTGCCCTGAATACTGCTATGTGTTCAGGGCTTTTTGTGCGTTAAGGAACTGTATAAGACAACAGCGCCCTATTTGCGGCAGGAGGTGATTTTAGGTGAAGCAGGAGTATATGAGGCGGGCAGTTGAATTGGCAAAGCTAGGGATAGGAAAGGTAAATCCAAATCCGTTGGTAGGGGCTGTTATTGTAAAAGAAGGCAGGATTATCGGGGAAGGGTACCATGCAAAGTATGGGGAACTGCATGCGGAACGCCATGCATTTTCTAGGCTGACAGAGGAGGCTGAAGGGGCAGAGATGTATGTTACGCTGGAGCCATGCTGCCACTATGGAAAGCAGCCCCCATGTACACAGGCTATTATAGAGCATGGGATTAAAAAGGTTTTTGTTGGTTCAGACGACCCGAATGCTTTGGTTGCAGGAAAAGGGGTTCAGGCGCTCCGGGAAGCTGGTGTTGAGGTGGTAACCCAGGTAATGAAAGAAGAATGCGATGCATTAAATCCAGTATTCTTTCATTTTATTACAACAAAAACGCCATATGTTTTGATGAAATACGCTATGACTATGGATGGGAAAATTGCATGTGATACAGGGAAAAGCCAATGGATTACAGGGGAAGAAGCCCGCAGCCATGTACAGGAAACACGGGATGCGCTTATGGGGATTATGGTAGGCATACAGACAATTATATCAGATAACCCAAGGCTTACCTGCCGTATTCCGGGTGGGCGGAATCCAATCCGTATTATTTGTGACAGCCATTTACGGATTCCGATGGAGGCAGAGGTTGTGCAGACTGCCAAAAAAATGAAAACGGTTGTTGCCACTGTATCGTCAGAACAGGAAAAAATCAGTGCGTTGCGGGAAGCAGGGGTAAAGGTGCTTATAACCGATAGTGCAGATGGGAAGGTTGATTTGCAGGATTTAATGCAGAAGCTTGGGCAAGAAAAAATAGATAGCATTTTATTGGAAGGGGGAGGAACACTAAACCAGAGTGCTTTGCAAAGCGGGATTGTAAATCATATACAGATTTACCTTGCCCCGAAGATATTTGGCGGAACTGGGAAATATACCCCGGTTTCCGGGATAGGGGTTAAGGAGCCAGACGAGGCATATTTGCTTATTAACCGAAAAATAGGGATATTTGGGGAGGATATCCTGCTGGATTATGATGTGGCAAAACGCAGGGCAGAATGATTTGAGGAAAAGAGGAAGGAGGGAACTTCTGATGTTTACAGGGATAATCGAAGAAGTTGGGGCAATCCGTTCTGTTGCCAGGGGAGGTAAATCGGCTGTCCTGACGGTTGAGGCTGTCAGGGTATTAGAGGGAAGTAAAGTCGGGGATAGCATTGCAGTAAATGGGGTCTGCCTTACTGTTACTTCAATGGCTTCATGCCAGTTTACAGCAGATGTTATGGCAGAAACACTCCGCCGCAGTTCTTTGGGAAGGCTTACAAAAGGCAGCAAAGTAAATCTGGAAAGGGCTATGGCGGCGGACGGACGTTTTGGCGGGCACATTGTATCAGGGCATATTGATGGGATAGGGACTGTCCAGTCGCTAAAGCCAGAAGGCAATGCAGTTTGGGTAAGGATTCAGGCGGAAAGGGGCGTGTTGAAATATATCGTAGAAAAGGGTTCTGTAGCAATTGATGGAATTAGCCTTACTGTTGCAGATGTGACAGAGACTGGATTTGCTGTGTCGGTGATTCCGCATACTGGTGAGGAAACAACCTTACTTTCTAAAGCAGCAGGTGATATTGTAAATCTGGAAAATGATGTGATAGGGAAGTATGTAGATAAACTTCTTCATTTTCAAGATGGGGAAAGTATGGAAGGACAGAAGGAAACAAAGGGCACTGGGATTACAATGGACTTTTTGTGGGAAAATGGATTTTAAATACGCTTTTGGGCAAGCAGGCAGAAAAGGGGAAAGAAAGATGGATTTTGAATTTAATTCGATTGAAGAATTGGCAGAAGATATTAAAAATGGAAAAATTGTGGTGCTGATTGATGATGAAGACAGGGAAAATGAAGGGGATGTTATTTGTGCAGCACAGTTTGCAACAACGGAAAATGTAAATTTTATGGCTTCATATGCGAAAGGGCTGATTTGCATGCCAATGGATGAAGGGTATACAGATAAGCTTGGGCTCCATCAGATGTGCGAGGTAAATACGGATAACCATTGTACGGCATTTACTGTTTCTATTGATTATATAGATACAGAAACAGGTATTTCTGCGTATGAGCGTTCAATTACGGCAATGAAAACAGTGGAAAAAGACGTAAAGCCATCTGATTTCCGCACGCCAGGGCATATGTTCCCACTTCAGGCAAAAAAGGGCGGAGTCCTAGAGCGGAATGGCCATACAGAAGCGACTGTTGATTTGGTGAAAATTGCAGGGCTGGAGCCGGTAGGCCTGTGCTGTGAAATTATGCGGGAGGATGGTTATATGGCGCGTACTCCTGAATTGATTGCATTTGCACAGAAACATCATCTAAAAATCGGCAGGATTGCAGACCTAGTACAGTACCGTAAAGAACATGAAGTGCTTGTAGAGTGTGTTGCGAAAGCAGCTATGCCGACCCGTTATGGGGAGTTTACAATATATGGATATGTCAATAAATTAAATGGCGAGCATCATGTTGCTTTGGTGAAAGGGGATATTACGGATGGAGAGCCAGTCCTTTGCCGTGTCCATTCAGAATGCTTGACAGGTGATGCGCTTGGTTCTGCAAGGTGCGATTGTGGGCAGCAGTATGATGCGGCAATGAAAATGATTGCAAAAGAAGGAAGGGGAGTCCTTCTGTATATGCGCCAGGAAGGGCGTGGGATTGGCTTGATTAATAAAATCCGCGCATATGAACTGCAGGACCAGGGAAGGGATACGGTAGAAGCAAACCTAGAACTAGGCTTTCCTGAGGATGCGCGGGATTATACAATTGGGACTCAGATTCTTGTTGATTTGGGTATCCGCAAGATGCGCCTGATGACAAATAATCCATTAAAAGTATACGGCTTGTCTGGCTATAACCTAGAAATTGTGGAGCGTGTCCCGATTGAAATGGAACCAGGGAAATATGACTTGTTTTATTTGAAAACGAAAAAAGAAAAAATGGGGCATATTTTGGATTTATAGGTTAGGCGTGGCAGCAACAGTAGTAGAATTGTTGGTTTAAAAATAAAAGGAGGCATTAAAATGAGAGTTTTAGAAGGGAATGTAATCGCAGGAGATGTAAAAATTGCAATTGTAGGCGCACGTTTTAATGAGTTTATTGTATCAAAGCTGATTAGTGGGGCGCAGGATGGCTTAGTGCGTCATGGGGTTAAAGATGATGATATTACGTTAGCTTGGGTGCCAGGGGCTTTTGAAATCCCATTAGCTGCAAAGAAGCTTGCAATGTCAGGGAAATATGACGCAGTGATTTGCCTTGGCGCAGTAATCCGAGGGGCAACAAGCCATTATGATTATGTCTGTGCAGAGGTTTCCAAAGGGATTGCCGCAGTCAGCCTGGAAGCAGGGATTCCGGTTATGTTTGGCATATTGACAACAGATACTATAGAGCAGGCAATTGAACGGGCTGGCACAAAAGCAGGGAATAAAGGGTATGATTGTGCTTTGGGGGCAATTGAGATGATTAACCTGACAAAGCAAATGTAATATGCCTAAGATGGCATAAATAGAAGGCGTTGTAGTGGGGGTATAACGATTGATGGCGCTAGTACTCCATCCGGGCAGAAATTACAGTTTTGTTTTGGCAGGCACTGGTGCC
>CAJUJR010000143.1 GCA_910586605.1 uncultured Lachnospiraceae bacterium
GAAGATATTTTTTATTTCCTTAAATTTGGCTACGATTGGCTGTGAATAGTAACCAAAGGAAATGCTGTTGCCCTGATAGGTTGAAAAAGGGGGTTGACATGGCAGGAGTGCTATGATAGAATTATTTTTGCTGTGTAAGCAGCAACAAAGTAGAGTATCCACTCTCACCTTAGCACGGGAGCGTGACTTGGGTTTATTGATAAATCATAGGATGGTATGGTTACGGGGTATTTGAGGATTCGGTGGCCAGATATCATATGGCAGGTTGCCAAAACCAGGGAATGTATTTTCGATAAACGTGGATAACTTTACGGTCCGCGTTTTTTCTTTGTGTAACAGGAAATTGCGTGCGAGTATGGAGCGGTATAGTGAAAATAATGATTATGGAATTTGGAGGTGTACTAAAATTAGCGATTTAATGATTAATGAGAGGATTCGGGACAAAGAAGTTCGGCTGATAAGCCAGAGTGGGGAGCAGTTAGGGATTATGTCATCTAAGGAAGCGATGAGGCTTGCGAGGGAGGCTGACTTAGACTTAGTGAAGATTGCACCAACAGCAAAACCACCGGTATGTAAGATTATTGATTATGGAAAATATCGTTATGAGCTTGCCCGCAAGGAGAAGGAAGCAAAGAAGAAGCAGAGGACAATGGAAGTAAAAGAAGTCCGCCTTTCCCCGAATATTGATAAAAATGATTTGAATACAAAGGCAAATCAGGCAAGGAAGTTCCTTTCTAAGGGAGATAAGGTAAAGGTAACGCTTCGTTTCCGGGGGCGTGAAATGGCGCATGTTAATTACAGCAAGCAGATTTTAGATAGTTTCTGTGAGATTTTGGAAGATATTGCTGTAGTAGATAGGAGACCTAAAATGGAAGGCAGAAGCATGGTAATGTTTTTGTCAGAGAAACGTTAGTAAGGTTTGCTTGTTTGGCAGGCAGGCCTTTCAGAAGGATTATAATATTACTGCCGGGGATTGGCGGTAAGAGTGTGATTCCTAATAAATTAGTAAAACATTAAGGAGGAAAGAAATATGCCAAAGTTGAAAACAAAGCGTGCGGCAGCAAAGCGTTATAAGGTTACAGGTACTGGTAAGATTATGAAAATGAAGGCGAACAAAAGCCATATCTTAAATAAGAAATCTGCCAAGAGGAAGAGGAATTTAAGAAAACAGACAGAGATGGATGCAAGCAATGTAAAAGTTGCTAGAAAGCTGATACCATATAAATAATAAAGGAGGAAAGATAAAATGGCACGTGTTAAAGGCGGTTTAAATGCAAAGAAAAAACACAATAGAGTATTAAAACTTGCAAAAGGTTATAGAGGAGCAAGGTCAAAACAGTATAGAGTAGCAAAACAGTCTGTTATGAGAGCGCTGAATTCCTCCTTTGCAGGAAGGAAACAGAGAAAAAGGCAGTTCCGCAGGTTATGGATTGCCCGTATCAATGCGGCAGCCCGTATCAATGGCCTTTCTTACAGCAAGTTTATGTATGGATTAAAGCTTGCAGAAATTGACATTAACAGAAAGATGCTTTCTGAAATGGCAATCAGTGATCCGGAAGGGTTTGCAGCATTAGTGGAAGTTGCAAAGTCTAAGATTGCAGCATAAAGAGAAAGAAATGTTTTACTAGGACACCAACAAATGGTGTCCTTTTTACTTTATAGGACATTGCGCTGTAACATAGTGGCTGCCGGCAAAAATTGCGAAGCAATTCTTGTTAGCGCACCAGCGCAGGCGGTGCACTTTTTAATGGAATAAGATATATGCTGTAACATAGTGTTTCACAAGGGAATGCGTTGGCATTCCCTCTTTTTTAACGTATAGCAGCCCGCCAGAGGCGTTGCCCTTATTTATACTCTTTTATAATTAGTGGAACTTGGGATAACATATTATCCACATCTTCAAACATGGCGCTTTTTGTTGTTCCAAGTTTACTTGCAAAAGATATATGTTCCATAACTTCATGGTATTGCTTCTTTGTCTGGCTAAAGAAATTATTCACAGTATCTAGGGCAACTTTGGAATCATCAATTACACTGGAAATCTCAGATTGTACCTTTGTTGCGCCTTCTGCCGCCTGTGTGATTTGGTCAAACATTTTATAGGTTTCGTCCACTTTTTCAATGCTTTTCCCTAACGCCTCCTGTGAAGTATCAATATCAGAGTGGAGCTGTTCTGTATCCTGCTCGACGTCAGAGATACTAGATTCTACTGCAGCAACCAGTTTTTTGACTTCTTCTGCAAGGCTTTTGACTTCCCCGGCTACGACAGCAAAGCCTTTCCCATGTTCCCCGGCTTTTGCCGCTTCAATTGAGGCATTTAATGCAAGGATATTCGTCTGCTCTGCAATAGAAGTGATTTTATTGGTACATTTTTTGATTTTTTGGACTGCTGTCTGGAAATCATCAAAGGTACTTTTCATTTCACTAAAGTGTTCTTCTACTTTTAAAGAACTGTTTTTTAATTCTTCTACTTCATCCTGCGCCTGGTTTACGGACTGGCTGATTTCGCCTTTTACTGATGCAAACTGGCTGGATACATCTGTAATGCTGGAAAAAGTTTCCCCAAAATTATACAGGGTTTCCTGGAAATGTTCAGATTCCCTAAGTACACCCTTAAAGGAGGAATTTATCATATCAAGCTGGTCTAGGGAATCCACTTCTTTTTTCAGAAGGTCCCGTTGGTAGTCTTTTAGGCTGTCCATTACATGCAGTACAGGGTAAAGGCTTGTTTTTTGCTGATTTTTTTTCTTAAACATGTTGTTCCTCCTCTATTCAAATACCACACAAGTCATGGACTGGTTTACAAATTGGTTATTATAATGCTCCCCATATCCTACCAAGCCGGCATGGTTTCCCAGGGCGCTCATATCGCTTAAGTATTCCTCCATATAGCTATTATCTGTAAAAAGCAGGTAGCGGAACAGGCAGTTTACAGAAAAGACGGCGGAAATCCTTGGAAAGTCATTTTTAATTGTTTGTATGGTATTTTTAACAGTTTCTCTATAGTCACCTAGTTCCAGTAAAATCAGTACGTCGGAATCATTTACCTGGCGGAAGCAGGTTAGTGCATTTCCATTTACTTCTTTAATTGAAATAATACAGGTGTCATTCCCATTAATTTTCCCAAAAGGGTTTTTAAATGTCTGTGTCAGGATTTCTTCATCTGTTACATGCAGGATTTCTTGGTATACCTGCTTTGCGGGCTTTCCGTTTAAAGCCCCAAGTATGTATTCTGCTTTATTTGTTCTGGAAGCAATAAAATGGTAATCCCCCATCTGATGGTAGATATTTTCTTTGTAGGTTTTTACTCTTCCGCCATTATTCCTTACAATTGCGTAAGCCACTGCATCTTCATATACCTTACCATTGGCAGAAACTTTGCCGGCATCTCCCGTACCTCCCACCAGTGAAATGTTTTGGCGTTTTAATACGCTGTGGATTGTTGTCAATACACAGGCGTCATTTCCGGAACAAAAGTCAATGCATACCGTGTCTTTTTGTGAACCGTCAATTTTTTCAACATCCTGTTCCAGCCGTTCAATATACTTTACTGGCATGGAGGATGCTTTTTCCAAGACATTTGCGGCGGCGCTTACACCATCCTCAAATGCTATGATTCCTACCCCTTTTTCAACAATCCTGCTGTCATAGCTCATACCGATACATCCGATGCTTGGTACTTTAGGATAAAGTGTTTCAAGCTGCTTTACATGTTTTTCAAACTGTTCGCTGTTTGATAACAACATAATGAGCTGGGGATTGTTTAATCCGCGGACTGCGTCATTTAGGTTTCCGCTTTGGCTCATACCAAAAAATTGTTTCACTTGTTGTCCTCCTCTTTTACTATATCGTAATTTTTCTCACATTTTCCTGAATTATATTATAACAAAATGGGGTAGGGGTGTAAAGTTTAAGTTACTATTCACAGCCAATCGTAGCCGGACTTAAGGAAATAAAAAATATC
>CAJUJR010000144.1 GCA_910586605.1 uncultured Lachnospiraceae bacterium
GATGGAAATTTAAGCAAGTAAAAACGTCGATATTTAACCGCCGGAGTAATATAACCGTAAAAAAGGGCAGCAGCGCAATTTCCTATTACACCGCCTTTTTATCAGCTTATACTGGAAACGGGTATTCCTTTCTTCTGGTGCGCCGTTATTATCGTATAACTATGTGCATTTACTGTAATGATAAAACCGTCTACATCTACATACCAATTTTTTCCTCTTTTTGTAATTATGGCATGAGGCAAATTAATTTTCTCTTTACACCACGCAACAACATCATCCGTACCAATAGTCAAATTCTTTTTTATCCGTACAATTCCTAAGTCCGTAGTGTGCAATTTATCTAAATGGTTTAATAGCTCCTCCTTTGTAGGCTGAGCAACACGCAGGCTTTCATTATTTATTGAAATCCCCAGTTTATATGCTTCCTCCAATGCTTTTGTCGACTTTATATCCCCAATGTCCTTAACCCCTCTCACAAGCACCATACCTGCATCCTCTAAATGGAAGAAATTAAGCACAAGCTGATACTGTAATTTGATTGCGTCAAACAACTCTGGTAAGGTTGCAGCTCCCACCAAAAGCAACGCTAGTTTTTTTACCTGGAATCCATTTCTCATAGGTGTATGCAATCTATCAACAATCGCTTTTAATTCTGCACTAATCCCATAAAAATAAACCGGCGACGCAATTACCATTATATCAGCCACTTTTAGCTTTTTATATATTTCTGCCATATCATCTTTTTGAAAACATTGATTCCCTTCCCTTGTAAAACAGGAATTACAGCCAATGCACGGATTCACTTTATAATCAGCAACGGAAACTATCTCTACTGTATTATCTTTTCCCGCTCCCTCTGCAAATGCCTGTGCAAGTAAATCCGTATTGCCACCTTTCCGCATACTGCCAACCAAAACAACAATTCTGCTCAATCTGCCAATCCTCCTGTGCATTCCATTACAAAAACGTCCCCATCAAAGTAAATGTCTTCGCCTTTATCATCTTTATAAAAAGACACTTTTTCTTCTCGGATTTTTCTAAATCCAAGGGAAGCCAACAATTTAACAGACGGCAAATTATTCAACGCAGTCCCTACTACAAACCGATTGCTGCCGTCTTCCGATATCCGTTCCATCAATGTCCGCATACTTTCTTTTGCATAGCCCATGCCATGAAATTTACTATGAAAGCAATATCCACACTCATAACCATCATCCTGCTTATGAAAGTCAATAAACCTTATTTCCAATCTTCGTGTTTTTATTACCATACTTCCTCCTCCATAAATCCACGTTTACTTATTGCCCATTCCATTTATCATTTATTGTTTTGCCTTTATTAATCCTAATACGCAGCTACCCGATATATATATCTGTTCATTTTTATGGACAATCCCGCCCTCCCTGAATCCTTAAGAACTGAAAATACGCTTGCTTAAATTTCCATCTTGCGCAAAATCAGAGTGATTTTTACAGTTCCTTACAATTTTCTTATGGGCTTTTAACTTTTTCATAGCCCAATCATAATGGCTTGCTGTAGTACTTACAAAATACGAACCCAAAGTGCTTCCACCTACCCATTTATAAATGCCTTTGGTAAATAATTCCTCATTTGAAAAGGTTTCTGCCAACTCCATAATTTCAGCATGGGATTTTTGGAACATTTTCTTAGCATCTTCCAATGATGTAGCTTGATGTTTTTCCCAAAACTCTTCATTCATCTTCCCATATGTCTTCCAATTATAAGGAGACAAAATAAATGATTTATTTTCACCATTTTGGTTTGCATATACCCAGTTCAGTAAAAGCTGATGCCATTCATAGAGATGGGCTAAAATATCCCGGAGGTTTTTATCCCTTTTCCAATGAGCCTCTTTTCTTTTCACATCACCAGAAAAATCAAAAGGTACTGATAATTCCTGTTCTGTCAACCCAGAGATAAGGACATTTAGTTTTTCATAGTTGTCCGCTGCTGCGGTTAATAAATCCACCTTTGTTGTTGGTCTTCCCATAGTCCATTTCCTTTCTGTGTAAGCCTGCACTCTGTTTAACCCTGTCCTCACAGACTCCCGCCAGAGTGTGTTGTTTTGAAACTACAACCATCTTACCAGAATAATGTTGACACCCTATGTCATGTTTTAATTTTTCAGATATCCATTTTCCGCCACCTCCGTTTAACCATAATCCCTATGCCGCACCCCGTGCGGCACAAATAATCTAGGGCGTGCTTGAAAATTGCTTTTTACAAGATGTGTTTCACCCTTTGTGGGAGATTTGTTCCAAATTTAGGAGATGTAGCGGGCTACATTGACTAAATTGGGGGTAAATATAGCACAAAGCGGGGAATGCATTTTGTGAGAATGAATTTTCAAACACGCTCTAGCGAACAAGTTCGCTTTTGAGAAATCCCTCCAAGCTACTGACAGACTCAAAAGTAAATTGAGGATTCCGTATTTTTAATTCAGGCAGGCTGCTATTTGTACCCCATGCGGCCGAAAGACAGGTAACTCCTATAGCATTACATGTCTCTAAATCCGAAATAGCATCCCCAACATAAAAAAATTCTTCTTTCTTGACAGAATATTCTGACAGCAACGATAATATCAGTTCCCCTTTATTGAGATGCGTTTCAGAGCCAGTCAGTATTTTATCAAAAACATCATCCAGCCCAATTTTTCCTAACGTTATCCCACAGCTTCTTTCCCCTTTTCCTGTTACCAGAGGTACAATAATATGGTTTCCCTTTAGATATGTTATAAGTCCATGGATGCCGTCAAAAGGCGCAGCACACATATCATGCATCTTTTCATAGTAACCATAAAAATCTTTTAAAGCATTTTCCCAACCTGTTTTCACAATTGCTTTCATCATACCAGCTTCATTCAGCCCAAATGTATTAACAATTTCCTGTTCCGTAAGCATACCGCCTGTATACACAGAAGCCGCTTTCCTAAATGCTTCTATGCATAATGGGATTGAGTCACATACCGTCCCATCAAGGTCAAATGCTACCATTTTAATCATGGCTGTCCCCCTCATTAATTTTCCTTACTTCCTTGCATGGATTTCCAACTGCTACACAATTTTCAGGGATATCTTTCACAACGACGCTCCCTGCACCTACTACACTTCCTGCGCCTACCTTTACCCCAGGGAGAATAATAACGCCTCCCCCTATCCAACAGCCATCCCCAATAGAAACAGGAAGCGCATATGTCTGGCAAAAATGTTCTCCACAGTCTGGCGTCCAGCCCGGTGTCATACGCTGCCCAAACTCTACCGGATGTGTTGCAGTATAAATTTGCACATTAGAAGCTACCATGACATTACTCCCAATCCGGATTTCATTGCAGTCAATAAAAGTACAATTCATATTAATTGACACATTTTTCCCAATGTATATATTCCGCCCATAATCACATAAAAACGGCGTCCCAACCGATACATTGTCCCCAATCCCACCAAACATATCCTGCAAAATTTCCCGTTTTTTCTCTTTTTCGCAATAAGGCAACGAATTGTAAACAGCTAATAACTCTTTTGATTTTTCTTTAAATCCCAAAAACACTTCGTCATGGCAGTTATACAACAATCCCGCCATACACTTTTCTAATTCTGTCATAGCATATCCCTCCATCCTTGGACATATTTGAAAATTCATGCAATTCATAGTTATTACTAGAGCGGTTTTAGTAATAGCAAGCCCTCTTATCAGATTCTTAATACGAGAATAAATAATTCCCTGTTACAAATCAAGTAACAGGCTGTTTCTAATGCAGAATTGTTAATCCTTTCATTTGAGGATATTTAATAATTGTTATAAACTATCATAAAAAATGCCGTCAACCCTTGAAAACTCTAAATTTAAGCAAGTCAACTTTATTTGTTACTATTCACAGCCAATCGTAGCCGGATCTCAATAAAAAATCTCTTCCC
>CAJUJR010000145.1 GCA_910586605.1 uncultured Lachnospiraceae bacterium
AAGATATTTTTTATCTATTTACATTTCGCTACGATTGGCTGTGAATAGTAACAATCACTTGTCTAAATGTCCATCTACGACATCAGAAAATCTTGAAATAGCCCACTATGCCTGCGATTTTCTTCTTTGTAGCTGAACATTTATACGGCGTTCTTGTCACAAGTAATTTTTTAACAGTTCCTAATTCAAATCTACAGCATAAACTATAGAACAGAATCATTCTCCAGGAGGTGTTACTATGCTTTCAGAAACACAATTAAATGAAATTGTCCGGCAAATATCCGGCTATTATAGAAAAGAAGAGTTGTTTAATGTAAAACCAGGATACCAAATGCCAAACAAGGACGCCATTACCCATATCCTTCTGAAAATACGCCAGATCATGTTTCCAGGATACTTTAACCGCGACTTTACGTGTAATACGCAAACAGAATATTTTATTGGGAATAATACGATTAAGCTGTACACTGAACTTGCAATGCAGGTAAAAGCCGCACTTGCCCAATGTGAAAAAGAAAAAATAAATGAAGAGAAACTTACCCAAAAAACAGATTTCATCTGTTCTTCTTTTTTCTGTTCCCTGCCAAAAATACAAAGCCTTTTGCTAAAGGATGTACAGGCAGCTTTTGATGGCGACCCTGCTGCCCACTCCAAAGAGGAAATCATCTTTTGTTATCCAGGGCTTTTTGCCGTCTTTATTTACCGCATTGCACACGAACTTTACCGATTAAAAACCCCATCCATCCCCCGCATTATGTCAGAATATGCCCATAGCCAGACTGGCATAGATATTAACCCTGGGGCGGATATCGGGGAATATTTCTTTATAGACCACGGCACAGGCGTTGTAATCGGAGAAACAGCAAAGATTGGAAACCATGTAAAAATATACCAAGGCGTAACACTTGGGGCGCTTTCCACTAGGAGCGGCCAGCTTCTCCGTGACATTAAACGCCACCCAACAATTGAAGATGATGTAACAATCTATTCGAGCGCCTCAATCCTTGGAGGCGAAACTGTAATTGGGAAAGGCGTCGTAATTGGCGGCAACTGTTTTATCACGGAATCCGTACCAGCAGGCTCTCGCGTCAGTATCAAAAACCACGATATCAGTATTACAGAAAAAACGCCAAACGACAGCTTATTTGATTAAACCAGGCTCTTTGGGCTGGTTTCAGTCTGCCTGTTACTATGGACAGCTTTTGCTGAAAATAGTAACTGGCTAACTGATAAATTACAGCATATCTAATTTACGCAATACGCTTTCAAATTTCACCTCGTCAATAGGCTTTCCAGCATATGCCACACAGCCCAAATCAAAGGCTTTATTAACATTTTCCCCTTCGCTTAATGCAGTCGTCATAATAATCACTGCACTGTCTTCCTCTGGTATACGCCTGTCCCTTTCTGCCCCACGGATTGCCCGCAAAGCCTGATAGCCATCTAAAACAGGCATCATAATGTCAAGGCACACCAAATCATATGGTTCCCCTTCGTCAAGCGCCAGCTCAAATGCATCGACTGCTTCCATGCCATCTACTGTTACATCACAGTCTCCATATTTAGACAAAAATTTCATCATAAATTTTCTGCTGGCAAAATCATCTTCTGCAACTAAAATTCTCATAAAAAACCCTCCATACCACTTCAGCAGTTCCCATTTACCTTTTCTTATATAATACCATTACATTGTAACAATTGCAAACTCCAGATGTCCATCCTCTTCAACTGTAATCACCATATATGTAGGACAATGCCCTTCCTGCCTTGGCATTGTAATGCTTCCTGGATTCATCACCTTAATATCTGAAAAGTTTTCCATCAATGGTATATGCGTATGGCCAAATAAAACAATCCCCGCTCCATTTTCTTTTGCAGCATCCTTCATTCTTTCGGTACCTGCTTTACATCCATAGAGATGTCCATGTGTAAGCCACACTGTTTCATTTCCAATGGAAACAAGCTGTGTTTTCGGAAGTTCTGGAGCCGTGTCACAATTCCCACGGACTGCAACAACCGGGCAGTTTACCAATTTCTCAATCCCTGCTAACGACCCAAGGTCTCCTAGATGGATTAGCATTTCAAGCTGCTGCCCTCTCTCCCCAAAAGCCGCAACTGCTTTGCGCAGGTTCATATTTACCCCATGAGAATCACTGACAACCAGAATTTTTTTTGACATATTTATAATACCCTCTCCCTCATTAACTCATTATACATTGCCAACAAAGCCTTGCCCCGGTGGCTTATCCTGTTTTTCTCTTCTGGAAGGAGCTCTGATGTCGTACACCCAAACTCAGGGACATAAAAAATCGGGTCATACCCAAAACCATTTGTCCCTTTTTCCTCATAACCAATCTGCCCTTCCACAATCCCCTCTGTTGTAATCGTATGGCCATCCGGGAACGCACATGCAATCACGCAAACAAAACGCGCAGTTCTCTGTTCTTCTGGGACGCCTTCCAGCAAATCAATAATATGCTGGTTTTTTACAGAATATGGCGTGTCCTCTCCCATATAGCGTGCAGAATAAATCCCTGGCGCTTTTCCCAGATAATCCACCTCTAGGCCAGAATCATCTGCCAGAACCATCTGCCCTGTAATTTCACAGATTTTCCTTGCCTTAATTATGGCGTTCTCTTCAAAAGTAGCGCCATCCTCCACGATTTCAATATCTTGCAGGTTTTCATCCTTTAAAGAAGAAAATATAATATTCTCCTTCCCAAGAATCTGGCGTATTTCATCCATCTTCCCTTCATTCCCTGTAGCTACAATAATTTTCTTTGCCTGCATGTCCATATTTATAATTCCTCCAGTGCCTTTACAATCCCATTGCAGATTCCTTGTGCAATCTTTTGCTGGCCGCTTGCCTTCCTGAGAAAATTTAAATCCTTTTTATTTGACATATAACCAACTTCTAAAATTACAGCTGGCATATCTGCATGGTTCAAAACATAAAGCCCATCACGTTTAATAATGCCCCGCTTCCTAAGGTCTGCCTCCTTTACCATTTCATCCAGCATAATCTGTGCAAACTTTTTATTTGTCATAGAAGCATTGTCCGTTTTCCGTGCCGAATACAGCGTTTCCATCCCATTTGCTGTTGTGTCCCCTACCGATGAGGCATTACAATGTATACTGATAAGCAAATCTGCATTTAGCTTTTTTGCCTGCCTTACCCTTTCCTTTTTTGTAACAAGGCTATCGTCTGTCCTAGTATAATATGCCCTGATTCCACGTTCTTCCATTAATTTACGAAGGCGTTTTCCAATCAAAAGCGTATATTCTTTTTCGTAATGTTTTTTATCCTGGGAAGAAGTCCCCTCATCCATTCCGCCATGGCCAGCATCAATTACGACAATCTTTTCTTTGTCCGTACCCTGTTTTATTTCTGTATTATTTATTTCAGGCGTCACTTCCTGGTTCTTATCTGTCCCGCCGATATTGGTTTCTGCCTGAGGAGTCACCTCAGCATGGACAACATGCTCTGTACTTTCTTGTAGCTGCTCACCAAAGCAGACACAGCAAACAAAAACAGCAAGCAACAATGACACGCTTTGAACGGCAAGACGGCGCCATTCTTTTAACTCCATTTTTTCACTTAGTACCTTTCTGAATTCTCTGTTACCTAAAGTGTAACTATTTTCATTATGCCCAAATCATTTTCAAACATGTTTTAGTATACAATATTCCCCTTTGATATGCAACTATCACATCAGCTATTATGATGTTCCTTTTCGCATATATTTAATGCAATTTTTGTTAATATTTAGTATAATTGAAATGTATCGCCGTAAAGCCGTACACACAACTATTACTCCGGCGATTAAATGTCGATGAATTTTACGCAGAATAAATTTTCATCTG
>CAJUJR010000146.1 GCA_910586605.1 uncultured Lachnospiraceae bacterium
GAAGATATTTTTTATTTTCTTAAATTTAGCTACGATTGGCTGTGAATAGTAACACAACAAAACAATAATATGACACACTCCCCCGTATCAATAAAACCTACCATGACTCCCTGTCCATACAAATTCAGCCCTGCCTGCCTCCGTACTTTAGTAATCCCTGCGCTCTCCAATACTTCGTCTGAAGAAAGCAGTCCATAGCAATGCGGAATCATCTTAATGCCTGAAAGGTTGTCGATTGTATACGCCTTCCCTTCTTCATACAGCACAGCAAAATTACTGGAGGCTTCCTTATAACAATAATCATTCTCAATCGTCCCAAAGACCAAGCCATCTCCAAAGTACTCCACTAAAAAATCCAGGTAATCTTCTGAATAGATTCGTTCTCTGCATCCTTCTGGCATAGCACTCTCCATTTCTTTGCACATTTATATGTTTCAGCCGTTTTTTATGTTCTATTATTCTATTCAAAAAAAGGCAAAAGGAAACTCATTTGCCCTTTTGCCTTTTTCAGTTACTATTACTCTGGCTATTAAATATCGTAATCATTTTTTGCCGGAGCAATAGTACCCAAGAAAACTTTCCAAACCTCTTAAAGCCCTTTTTGCTTTCTGTCCGTTTCTGGGAGCGCGTCCCTCTGCATCAGAAGCTTTGCCTCGCCGCTCCCCCGCATTTCAATAACAGGCGCGCCTTTTTTCTCAATATAATCTTTTGTAATTGTCACCCTGCCAATCAAATCATCTTTCGGTATTTCATACATAATATCCAACATAAATTCTTCAATAATTGCACGCAGCGCCCTGGCTCCTGTTTTTTTCTCTACCGCTTTTTTTGCGATTGCCCCAATTGCCTCATCATCAAACCTTAAATCCACTTCATCCAACGCCAAAAGCTTTTGATATTGCTTTGTAATCGCATTTTTGGGCTGTGTCAGGACCTTACCTAACATTTCTTCTGTCATTGCCTGCAGGGAAAAAACAATCGGAAGGCGCCCAAGGAACTCCGGTATCATCCCAAATTCCCTTAAATCTTCTGTTGCCACTTTCTGAAGAAGATTTTCATCCTTATCAAATGCATCCTGGAGCTGTGCATTAAAGCCAATGGAGGAACTTTTTGTCAGCCGCTTTTTAATGACCTTTTCAAGTTCCGGGAATGCACCGCCACAGATAAAAAGAATGTTCCCTGTATTCACAGTTGTCATTGGAACCATCGCATTCTTGCTCATCGCCCCTACAGGTACTTCTACATCGCTTCCCTCTAAAAGCTTTAACATCCCCTGCTGTACAGATTCCCCACTGACATCCCGGCTGTTTGTATTCCTCTTTTTTGCTATTTTATCAATCTCGTCAATAAAAATAATACCATGTTCTGCCTTCTCAACATCATTATCCGCCGCCGCCAAAAGTTTTGACAGGACACTTTCCACATCATCTCCAATATAACCTGCCTCTGTCAGGGATGTTGCATCCGCAATAGCAAGCGGTACCTGTAAAATCCTTGCAAGCGTCTTAACAAGAAATGTCTTGCCGGAGCCAGTCGGCCCAATCATCAGCATATTGGACTTTTCAATTTCAACACCATCCTCTTCCCCTACACCGCTCAGTACACGTTTATAATGGTTATACACTGCAACCGACATAACCTTTTTCGCAAATTCCTGCCCAACCACATATTCATCCAGCGTCCCTTTAATAACATGCGGCGCAGGAAGATGCTTAATATCAAAAATCCCCTCTTGCTGTTTGTTTTTGGCAGCCTTTTTCTCTGGCTTTTTCTTTTTTATCTTCTGGTTTTTCGGTATTTCTGCATGCTGTGGCGGCTGCCCCATTGTAAACATATCCATATAGGGCATCCCGCCAAAAGGCCCGCCCATTTTATCCATAGAATCAAACGTTTTCTGCATACAATCCTTGCAAATGCATATATTATTCGGAATGCGTATCATCTTCCCAGCAACACTCTCTGTCCTCCTGCAAATATAACAGACATCCTCATAGTCCGAACCATGATTACTTTTATTATCCTCCGACATATTCCACCTCTTTCTGCACTGTCCTGTACATATCGTACACTGTACTATATTCTACTACTCTAACAGAAAATCCGGCAGAATAAAAGCCTCTGTATAAATTTTTATATTTTTTTTAAATTCTAGATTATCTATTCACAGCCAACCATAGCCAAATATAAATTACGCTACGATTGGCTGTAACCCGTAATAATACAGGGCTGCTATTTAACAAAATATTCCCCTTTTACCATGCCGCTAATCACCCCCTGTGGAATTTCAAACTCACAAGCCCCCATATATCCTGGCGCAACCTCATATTTATCAAAAGCAAACACAAGGTTTCCTTTTTTATTAATATAGAAGTTTGCGTCTTCTGTAAGCCCTTTCCAATTTATTTCCGGCATATCTTCATCATCAATAAAATACATTTCTTGGTCATCCTCTGCCATCCTTTGGCGCATCTGGTTCTTTATTTCTTCTGTAAGGGCCTGCAGATATTTTGTACCTTCTTTAAATATATCCTTTAACTGAACCATCTTTCCGGTTTCTTTGTCAATATGGTATATTTTAACCGTAATCCCAGATGTATTCAGGGCAATTACTGTATCTATTTTCAGGGAATAAAGGCGTCTGTTGTCTGTTACCACTTGATAGTCTACAGAAACCTCTTCTCTCCCCTCTCCATTTGTCGCTATAACATCTTCTTTATACTGCTCTATAATCTTTTGTGTATATTGGTCAACTGCATCATTAATTTTTTTAGTCGCCGCATCATTTTTCTTTCCAGAGGAATCCCTAACTTCTACCTCTGGGATTTTAACATTTGCGCTCATTTCCTTGTCACTGCTTTCAAAAGTACGGAATGTAACTACTTTCACAATAGAGCCAAGCAATGGAATGTTTTCCATAGCCCTTGCAGCTGGTGCATTCAAATTGGATATCAAAGCCAACGCTACGATTGCTGCTACTGCCCCTCCTGAAATTTTTAACCCTAAAAGCGCCTTTTTAGAAATTTTCTTTCCCTTCATAATTTTCCCCTCTTCCTCGTCCTCTTCTTTTTTTGCCTGTGCAATTCCTTCCTTTACCCTTTGTTTTAAATCTAATGGTATTGGAATGGTTTCATAATCCTGTTTCATTTTACTGATTTCCACAATATCCCTCATATGGCATTTCCCCCTTTTCCAACTCTGTTTTTAATTTCTGCAAACTCCGGTACAAAGTAGATTTTACCGTGTTTCCATTCAGCCCCATTACCGCTGCGATTTCATCCAGCTTTTTTTCCTCAAAGAAACGCAGGATAATCACTGTACGTTCCTTTTCATTCAGTACATCCAGCGCCCGGATTGTATCAAAATCCATATAGTGGTCTGTTGTCCCTATGTGATGCAGTTCCTCAATGCTTTCTGTTGCCATCTCCCTTTTGTTACGCTTTAAAAAATCAATGGCACAGTTTATCACGATTTTATAAATCCAGGTCTCAATATATTCCTCCTGTTTAATTGATTTCACATTTTTAATCGCCTTATATGCACTATCTTGTACAATATCCAACGCGTCGTCTGCATTCTTTACATAGGTATATGCAATACGGTACATGGACTCATAGGAAGTAAGCAGTTTTTCTTCTACCTGATGCCGTAAGTTTTTATGCAGCATGTTTTTTTCCTCCTCTCTTTGTTTCTTTATAGGTTAGACGCTGCAACTATCTAAAAAGTTTCAAATCCCTAAATATTTTTTTAACCCAAAGTTTCCTTCCTATAAATTAAAGGTTACTATTCACAGCCAATCGTAGCTAAATCTCAATAAAAAATATCTTCCCCCTG
>CAJUJR010000147.1 GCA_910586605.1 uncultured Lachnospiraceae bacterium
AAGATATTTTTTATTTCCTTAAGTCCGGCTACGATTGGCTGTGAATAGTAACCACCGATGATCACATTAACAGGTGTATTAGCTCTGGATGCCTTGTCACTATACAGGACAGAAAAACGTTCTTCATCTATTGCCGGAAAAATCTCATCAGCAAAGATTTTTGCCCAGGATTTTTCCAGAGCTTTTTTCTCACGCTCAGTTAGTGATATAAAGCTGTCGTCAAAAGATAACTGTTGACAATCATTCGTTTTAAATGCCATAAGAGATACCACCTTTCAAGAACTACTATCATTATAACTCACAAAAGGGTGGATTGTCTGTATTTACTGTAAATATTAAATTTTCAAGTTCGGTAGTTGGGCTTTTGACCCCAGCATCATGTAATGCAGTATCTACTGATACGATGCATAGAAATAAATTTAATGATGGAATTGCCCCAGAATGAGCAATTTTATCATATTATAATAGCATTTCTTTTGCGTTTACCAAACTCTGTGGAAGAAGTTATGGTGGGGGAGTGCTGGAGATTCTTCCTGGCGAAGTAATGAACATTTACGTTCCTAAGTTAAATGAGCCCCAATTGAAGAAATAGGAAAGAGTTAGAAAGTATGTGAAGATGCAAGATGCATATGGAAGAAGCTACAGCGAAGAAGATTAAACTGGGGATAGAATAATGGAAATGTAAAGTGTAAAGCAAGAGTCTTTAAAAATCTGATAAAGCGAGTTTTATGTATGATGGTTAGAATAACAGTGAATAGTAAACTAAGTAACTTTGAGAGAATAAAATAATCAGAATAAGGATTGAATTTTTATTGGTATTTTATTACAATAGAGTTACAAATGTATTCGGTTAGGAACTGTTAAAAAATTACTTGTGACAAGAACGCCGTATAAATGTTCAGCTACAAAGAAGAAAATCGCAGGCATAGTGGGCTATGTCAAGATTTTCTGATGTCGTAGATGGACATTTAGACAAGTGATTGTCATGAGTAATTTATTAACAGTTCCTTAGAACGGCTGTATGCATAAGAATTAAAAGAAAGGTGGTAATGTTTTGGATAAGTATATTTATGGTGTGGATCTTGGCGGAACTACAGTTAAGATGGGACTTTTTGACAGTAAGGGAGATATGTTGGAAAAGTGGGAGATTGTTACGAGAAAAGAGAATTCGGGAGAACTGATTTTACCAGATATCGCTGCATCTATTAATGAAAAAAGTAAGGAAAAGGGAATTGAAACAGAAGATATTCTTGGAATTGGAATAGGTGTCCCGGGACCGATTACAGAAGATGGCCGGGTATTGAAGTGTGTAAATCTTGGATGGGGGATTTTTTCGGTTGCGGACAAGCTTAAAGAACTGACTGGAGTTGAGAAAGTTAAAGTTGGAAATGACGCCAATGTAGCTGCTTTGGGCGAACAGTGGCGTGGCGGCGGCAGAGGGTTTAAGAGCATTGTTATGGTAACGCTTGGAACAGGGGTTGGCGGCGGCGTTATTATAGATGGGAAAATTTTGACTGGGAAAAATGGTGCGGCCGGGGAGATTGGCCACTTAACTGTAAATCCTAAGGAAACACGCCTTACCTGTGGTTGTGGTAAGAAAGGATGCCTTGAGCAGTATTCTTCTGCAACAGGGTTAATGCGTATTGCAGCAGAAAAGTTAAAGGAAACAGAGAAACCATCTACCCTGCGTCAGTGTGAACAGGTAACCGGACGCGAAATTTTCAGGGAGTATGAAGCAGGGGATGAACTGGCAACAGAGGCGGTGGAAGAGTTTGCATGGTATTTGGGGCTGGGGTTATCGCATGTTGCCGCTGTAGTAGACCCAGAGGCTTTTGTAATTGGCGGAGGGATTTCAAAAAATGGCCCGTCAGTTACGGAAGTTATTAAAAAGGAGTACGAGAAAAATGTTATGTTTGCATTGCAGAATAAGGAATTCCGCCTTGCAGAGTTAGGAAATGACGCGGGAATGTATGGGGCAGTCCGCATGGTATTATATTAGTACTTAGGCATTTGTTTTTTGGACAATGCCACATGCAATTTTGTCGCCTGAATCGCCAGACGGCTGTGAAGAAAAGTCGTCCCTTTGGCTGTGCACAATGACGGAGCGTCCCAAAATAGCTGGAAGTGAAAGATAGCCGTCATAAAAGGCAAGATATGCATACCCATTACTATTGAGGATAGACGGGAAATCGCCCAGATGGTATGGGTGATCTGCCTCAGTAGGATTGTAGTGCATACCAGTATTGGTAAAATTGTCATTACAATTTCCATTTTCGTGTAGATGGAAGCCTAAAAAGCGGGGAGCGTTTGCAGTAGTGTTTGGCAGATTTGTAAATTCTGCTTCTATGACAAGTCCCATTCCCCAGTTTGTCTGATAAAAGTTGATAACTCCGGTTAAGTCCGGAAAGGAACTGCCGCCCTGTATGATTGCGTAAGCATCAGGGGTGGCAGTTAATGTTGAAAGGGAAAATATTGTTTTGCTTTGCATAAAATTCCTCTTTATTATTTTTAATATGGTTTATTTTATGCAGGATAGAAAATAATGGTTCCTTTTTTAATCGTTTTCATAATCGTCTAAGAAATGATGTTTTATCCCATCCTTTTTGTATGCAATTACAGTATTTAAGCTGACATTTTCCACGCTTTTAAAGATATTATTTTCAATAAATGGGTTCTTCTTTTTTAATTCTGCAATGAGCTGACGGATTTCCATGCGTTTAGAGGCCATTTGGCTATCTGGTTCGGCGGCGGCGCAGGCTTCCGTAAAGCGGCAGGCGCATTGTATAAAGTGAAGTTTGTTATAATCACGCCAATGTTTTATATCTTCTTCATGAATAAGGTACATGGGGCGGATTAGCTCCATACCTTCAAAGTTGCTGCTGTGGAGTTTTGGCATCATTGTCTGGACTTGCCCGCCATAGAGCATTCCCATCAAAATGGTTTCAATAACGTCATCAAAATGGTGGCCTAATGCTATTTTATTGCATCCAAGCTGTTTCGCATGGTTATACAGATATCCCCGGCGCATTCGTGCACAAAGATAACAAGGTGATTTATCAATGGTATATACAGCGTCGAAAATATTGGATTCAAATATTGTAATCGGGATGGACAGATAGGAGGCATTGTCTTCAATTACTTTTCGGTTCAATTTATTATAGCCGGGGTCCATTACAAGGAACGCCAAATCAAAATGTACTTTTCTGTGCCGTTGCAATTCCTGAAAAAGTTTTGCCATTAACATGGAGTCTTTTCCGCCTGAAATACAGACCGCAATTTTATCACCCTCCTGTATTAACTCGTAAGTTTTAACAGCCTTGGCAAACTTGGAAAAAAGTTCTTTATGGAATTTTTTGCGGATGCTTTTTTCGATTTCCGCTAAAGAATGCCTTTCGCTGATTTCTGTATTATTGCTTGTACTGCTGTTGGAATCGGTCATGGCAGTTTGTCCTCCGTTTTTGTGAATAGTATAAAAGATTTTCGGTGAAAAAGCAATGTTTGTTCAAAAGCAGCATGACAAACGCAGGAATGTTTGGTTACTATTCACAGCCAATTGTAGCCGAATTTAAGAAAATAAAAAATCTCTTCCC
>CAJUJR010000148.1 GCA_910586605.1 uncultured Lachnospiraceae bacterium
GGCTGACAAAGTCCATGTTGACCTTTACAATGTTCTTGTCAGATGAAGTCCATTTGTACTTGGTGGTGATGTCATTGCCGTCATTGTCTGTTACAATGACTTTCTTTGTGTCACCCGGCTTCATGGTGACTGTTCCCCACTTCTGGACATAAGATGCTGTAGTTGCAGCATTTGCTGTTGTTACTGATTCAAGGCTGATACCAGTGATTGCAATAGCAGCAATGAGCATGCATGTAATGAATTTCTTGAATGTGTTTTTCATGGTGGTTCTCTCCTTTCTGAAAGGATTTTTTATTCGTGATAGATGTTATAAGGCTCATAAATGATTTTTGCTGCTGGTATCTGTGATTGTTACAGATTTTCCAGGTCAACAAACAAAGAAGTAACTTTTCCATTTTCATAGTAGCATGTGATACGAATATCTGACTTCGTAAACTCACCTTCTTTCATTCCCAGATCTTTCAGTATCTTATCGGCTTTTTTCTTTTTCGTTCCTACTTTGATTCCGCATATGGCTCCATTTTTATCACCAATGGAAACACGCATATAGGTACGATCGTTGGGGAAGTCTTCTGTTGGACCGTCTGAAATATAGTATACAACGTATGATCTGCCATTTTCCCACATGTAGTATACACCATTGTCCATTACCGTTTTCTCTGGCTCGCCCCATTTTTTGGTTAAAGTACTGATCTTCGGCTTTGCCGGTTTCTTATTGACGTCTTTTGCAAGCGTAACGGTCTTGTCGTTAAATTTTGCTTTGATTGATGCCTTTGACGCTGCGTAGGCAGTATCCAGACCGATGGCCGTAACTGCGATGACTGCGCACAAGATCATTGCGATGGTAGATTTTAAGATGTGTTTCATATTTTTTTGCTCCTTTTCTTGTGAGTTGAAAATTTGTACCACTAAGAAGGCAGAGAATCCCAGTGTTCTTCTGGCTCTACTTGTAGACCATGAATTATTTGCATTATGCATGATTTGGGCTTTTGCCATATAAAGACGGAAAAAATATTTCTGAGAACAGTGCATAAGATCCGCTCCAGAAAACATCCTTTTGGATAATGTCCTCTGATAACGGACCTGGCCTGGCCAGAACTATGTTATCTTTCCATATTACTTATCTTTTATGACCTCATCCATGAAATTTTTTTAACTTTATCATTTTTCAGACTGAAAGAGAGCGGCATTCCGTTTTTTGTCATAACTGATATTTCGGTGTAGGACTTTCCGGATGCTTTTCCATCAATGGTAAACGAATCCCCATCTGGTACGGCATATTGCCCGTCTTTCAGCAGAGCGACCTTCTTCTTCCCGTATATTTTCTGCAGCTTTTTCACCGCCTTGCTTCTTTTCATCCCGACTTTTACGCCTGCGACAGAAGCATTCTTATCACCAACTTCAAGCATTACATAACCAAGTCCGCTGCCTTCAGATTCTTTATATTCCCGGATGGATATAAAAGTTTTACCTTTTTCCCAGACATATGCTTCACCAGCATATTCTTCATCACCCTCTGCCAGCCGAGTCTTTTTTCCCCATTTTTTCTCAACCTGGCTGAGTGTTTCCGGTTCTGATTTGGAGTTTAAGGTAATTGCCTTTTTTCCATCAAATACAATTTTGATAGATTCAGTGGACTTAGCATAAACGTCTGTCCGGGTGCAGAATATCATGCTGAATACCACGCAGACTGCAAGTAAAGATGATAAGATACGTTTTTTGTTCATAATTGGTTTTCTCCTTTTTTTTGATTTTTTGTTAATTGCAAGGGATTTCAGGATGCAGCTCTAAATTCCGAAATCCTGCAGATTTAATGTACCGCCCCGCACAAGTATCATACGCCATCAGTACAGCATCGTGTTAAGGTTCCGGCCTCCTTTCTAGTTTCGCAATTGACTATGAAACATCAAATCAGACAGCTTCCTGACTTCATACATTCCCTGCCGGCTGTTACAGATTCTGCTCCCGATGCGCAGAGCGCATAGAAACCGTGCAGCATCTCCTATTAACTGGCGGTCATTATTTATTACCTTATGTTGAATTATACTACTATTAGTAGTATTTTGCAACCTAAAGTTCCATACTTACCTCTATCATGGAAAAAAAGGAGGTACACTGCAATATGATCCAGGGGCTTGCAAAGCGTTTGCAGATTGCACGGATAAACAAAGAGCTTTCCAGAAAGCAGACTGCGGAACTGGTTGGCGTATCGGAGAGCCTGATCGGGCTGTATGAATCCGGAAGCAGACAGCCCTCGTTGTCCGTCCTTATGAAGCTTGCTTCTTTATACCAGGTATCAACTGACTATTTATTAGGATGCGATACAGCAGAGAAGAAGGTGCTTTCGTTGGAAGGCCTGACAGACAGGCAAATACAGGCTGTGACGCTTACTGTCCAGTGCTTTAAGGGGCAGGCGGATTAGTTACCGCCCTGCTTTTTTGTCCAGCCCTGCCGTGGCTTTTTCAATCACGGAGGCAAGTTTCCTGTTTATGATGCTTACGCTTCTTATGACATTTGGATCGTCCTCATTTGCCTGTAATGAGATTTCTAACATCTGTCCGATGTTCTTGATATCTTCCAGTTTCTCAATCATATCTTTGATATCCATGTGTTTCCCTCCCTGTATTTGTAACGGTCTGCGCGTTGAAATGCTCCGAATCATGCCCCTGCCGAAAAGGACACTTTTTTAAACACGCACCAGCCTGTATAGCTGCCTGTCTATACAATGCACCCGGCGCGTAAGCGCTGACAGCAATCTTAAAGGGCTACAGGAATGGAAGATAAATGATAGAAGGGCTTCGGTTTGAAACTAAGAGCATGAAGCTTGGAAAAAATGATGAATATGAAATACAGACTGCTTTACAAGCACGTAAAGATAATATAGAATAAACTGCGAAACGAATCATTATGACATAAATTTTGTGTCCATGAAGGCATGTCTGACTGTGATAAATGCATCGGATTAGCATTTTCATCAAAAGTAGTAAATCAGTAGTAAAATAGCTGAAATAGCTCTAAAAACCTATGAACCCTTGATTTACAAGGGTTCATAGGTTTTTATTTAAAGTTTCAATGAAATGTGAAACAAAAAGATCCAGGCATTTGTCTTGCAGTATTTTGCAATTGCGGCGATTGATTTATTGATATGGAGCGCTTTTGCATTATTTTTGGGCAGAAGGATTTATGACGGTTTGTATACAGAATATTATGTTGAATGGGCAAGCGAAATGCTTGGCTGCTTTTTTTGGGGAGTTGTGGGCAGGCTTTTAAAAAAGCAGAGAAATAAGATAAAAGAATCTTTTGAAAACTTATCATTTCTTTATTTTACCGTAATTTTAATTGTTTTATTAGGTTTAGCTTTTATGGCAGGGATGGCTCAATTTAATCTGATGGAAAGGACAGGCGGCAGATTACAGGGAGTATATCTAATGATTAGCAGCGCCATATTAGTTTTGTTTATTCTTTTTGCATCTAAATATCTGGAGAGTCAAAAGTTCTCATAAAAAATAAAAAAAGATAACATCTCAAG
>CAJUJR010000149.1 GCA_910586605.1 uncultured Lachnospiraceae bacterium
TACGTGAAAATGGTGTCAAGAATGGTGATACAACTAAGCGGTCAGATGTATACACGAATCTGCATAGGAAAATGCAGAAAAATGACCGATTGGCAGCAGGATATACCTTAGAGCAGTATGAACGTGCATATCGGCAGGCATTTCTGAATGCGGTACGGGAGGCAGACCCTAATTGGGAAATTGGAAAGCCCGTTAAGCCGGGGATTTTAGATGCCGTTACAAGGGAATCGGTAGAGGCTAATATGAAAAAGTCAGGTAGTAAAGCAACACAGGCATCTGTAGATATAACTGTATAACAGATAGTGTATTTTTTAGAATGGCTATTGAAAGAAAAGTAATCAGGATAAAGTTTTTATATTGTCAGGAAATATGAGTTCCACAACGCAAAAAACAGAAAAACAACAGATTGATGATTGTAATTTTCAATCTGTTGTTTTTATAATTCCAAAAACATTTCTAATTTTTGATAACTACAAAAAATGTTATGCCGTCCCCCAGAGTGTGTGAAAAGTTTCATAGAAAGGGAATTAAATTTTCTTTATTTTACATAATATCCACTCAAAAGAATATCTGCCCGTTCTTCTGCTGTCCTGCCTTTGTCCTGCATAACATCAAAAAATGCCTGCATACTTTCCTCCGATTCACTGGAAAAGCACTGATGGGAATTATGCTGTATCACGTCAAACACATAATCCAGCCTTCTAAACTCCCCGCTTGCGTGTCCATGCCCAGCAAGCTGTTCAAACGCCTTGTCCATGTTATCCAGTTCATCCTCCACCTCAATCAATAATGCCATATCTCTTTTTTCCACCGTAAAATCCTCCTGTTTTCTGTAAATCATTATCTAACTTCCGCCATCCTCATTTCTGTTTGTTGGGATTGTGGTTTTCTGGCTTATCCTGCCCTGTCAGCAGCCTTGCCCGTTCATCTGGTGCTTTTCCGGCATCATCCAGTATATCCGCTAGACACTCATACATTTCATCCTCCCCACGCAGCCGGATTTCCGCACAAATGCTGCCCTCAATTACATCACACACCCGGTCCAGCTCTTCCAGCACACCGCCATCCCTGCTATGTATTTCCCACTCTCCCAGCAGGAGTTTATTCAGTTTCTTTATGGCATCATACACATAAACCAGATGCGTCATGTCCTTAATATCCAGAACAGAACCTTTGGAACGGATTTCCTTTTCATATGCTATCTGCAACCCGTCCTCAAATCCCAGACGGTAGGATTCCTCCCCATACCGTATGTTGTATTTACTCCATTCATCTTCCAGCCTGTCAAATGCTTTCCAGCATTCGTCCGATTTGACGGAATCCCTTGTAAATGCTCTAGAAGCCTTATGAAGTGATTTCATCTGCCGCTGGAAACTGCCGCTGTTCTTTAACCTTGTTTCCAGCGGTTCCCCCGTACGGGCGGCAACAAATTCATCTGTTATAAAATCCACTGTTCCGGCCCCCTTACTGACGAAAAAAATCCAAGTCAAAGTTATTCTTTTCTGCCAGTTCTTCCAAAGCACTGCCGTTGATTTCATAAATTCCGTACGGTCTTGGCTTTGGCTCATTAAATCCGGTAACAATGACATAGAACCTGCCATCCGCATAAACCAGCGTTTTCCCATGTTCGTCCAGATTCCGGCAGGCTGCCGCCTTAATCCCCATATGGTTGCACAGATACTGCAGGGCATAGCGGCTTGCCATGCAGTCCCCTTTTCCCTTTAGGAAAATATCGTACCAGTTGTCATTGTAAAATTCATAATCCGAGGTCGCACTGATATACCATGCCGCCTTTTCCGCTTTCTCCTTTGTTGTCATGGACGGGGTAATGTATTTTTTCTCAAATTCCGTAAACAGCCTGTCTATATAGATATTCATTTCAGAATACGCCCTTACGGTTGCCGTCAGTTTTCTCCCATCCTCCAGTATGGCGGTTACGGTTGCTGTCACACAGGGGCAGACATAGGCCGGTCCCCATTCCATCTGTAGCAGTCCATAATCCGTAATCTTAAAATATCCGGCATCCTCCCCGGAAATCTCCCAGTCCCTCACTTCTTTCTTTGTGCCGGACACCCGGAAACGGTATTCCCGGAGATGGTTGTTGTCATATTTTATGTAATCTTTGTAGGATTCCGAAAGATGGTACAGTGTCACATCCCTGCTGTTTAACACCGGATGGTCTGCCGCCGGCTTTTTCTTTTTTCCTGCCTGGACCGTAACCCGGCACCGGTATTTCTTTTGTCTGTAAACAGCCGTAACTGTAGCCGTACCTTTTTTCTTACTCTTGAACGTAACTGTATTCCCTTTCCTTTTTGCAATGGAAACCATTGATTTGTTACTGGTTTTCCATTTTACCTTTGTTTTTCTTGACACCCCGTTTAATTTTAATCTGTAAGTCTGCCCTGTGGTCATTGTTTTTTTCTTTGCTGTCAGTTCTGGCTTTGTTTTTGCCTGTATCACTGTGCCAGGCACCAGCAATAACAATGCCAGAACAAAGAAAATGATAATTCTGTTTTTTCTTCTCATAAGCATGTCCCTCCTTGTAGATAGTCGGTTTACTGAAACAATAAAAATCGCATGCACATCTTTATTGATTCCGATTATACCGCGCCCTATTTCAGAAGTCAGCCTGTTATTGAAAAATATTTTTAATGCATTTGGCAGAGCATAGTTGTTTTGAAATCAAAAATATCTCTAATATATAAAAATGGAAAACGCCAGCCAAAAGATTGACGTTTTCCAGCTTTTATATTTTTCTTTTTGTTTCAGGCATTTCAAACAGTTCACGACTTTCATGCTGTTTTATAATATGTTATATGATTTTCTTTCCCTTGATTTTGCCCTTATTGCACTTGTAATGGCAGGGAAAATCTTATAAAATGATATAAAAGATAAAGGGGAGAAAACTGCTGTAAATTTAGTGTTTATGCGGTTCCTCCGGGATTTTGATAACGAGATATAACCGTTATTAAATACCTTGAAAAGTTAGAAAGTCAAATATATAATTATATAAAGGAGAGCAATGGGCAATGTGAAGTTTTGGCTGCTCCATTTGCTGTATTCTTGGATGATGATGATTTGAATTATGTAGAACCAGATATTTCTGTTATATGTGATCAATCAAAACTAGATGAAAAGGGATGCCATGGCGCGCCAGACTGGATTATTGAAATCGTTTCACCAAGCAGCAAGACAAGGGATTATATGACAAAAATGTTTAAATACCATGCTGCAGGGGTTAGGGAGTATTGGATTGTAGATTCAGGGAAACAAATGACAACAATATATTCCTTTGAAAAAAATTTGGTGGAACAGTATAATTTTGGGGAAGATATGCCAGTTGGAATATATAATGGATTTTTAGTGAAACAACCTGCTGCCAAATAGCAGGTTTTGCCTTATTATTCCAGCTATTATTACTCCGGCGATTAAATGTCGATGAATTTTACGCAGAATAAATTTTCATCTG
>CAJUJR010000150.1 GCA_910586605.1 uncultured Lachnospiraceae bacterium
GGAAGATATTTTTTATTTCCTTAAATTTGGCTACGATTGGCTGTGAATAGTAACCTTTTTTGTGGTTGTTGTTATACGAAAGAATAAAATGTTTGCAATTTAGAAGAATATATTATATCCTATACATAGTGTGCCATTTTGGTGACATATATTATCTGTACTGCAATTGGCATAGCAGTATGGCTTGTTTGCGAAAGGAAAAAAGCATGGATATTTTTAATGTTTTAACTATGGTTGGGGGGTTAGCATTATTCCTGTATGGAATGAATATTATGGGGGATGGCCTTGCCAAAACTTCTGGCGGCAAATTAGAAGCTATTTTGGAAAGGTTTACTTCTTCACCAATTAAGGCAGTAATCCTAGGAGCGGGCGTAACAGCAGTAATCCAGTCTTCTTCTGCGACAACGGTAATGGTTGTAGGTTTTGTCAATTCGGGGATAATGAAACTGACACAGGCAGTTGGCATTATTATGGGCGCAAATGTCGGCACGACAATTACTTCATGGATTTTAAGCCTGACTGATATTGAAGGGGAGAGCGTTTTTATTAAATTGTTAAAACCGTCTTCTTTTTCGCCGGTTTTAGCAATGGTTGGCGTCAGCCTGATTCTTTTTTCCAAGAGCATGAAGAAAAAGGATATTGGCACGATTCTGGCAGGCTTTGCAATTCTTATGACAGGGATGGACACTATGAGCGCTGCAGTAAAGCCGCTTGCAGAAATTGAGGAATTTACCGGTATTTTTCTGATGTTTAGTGACAATCCTTTGATTGGCGTTGTCGTCGGCGCGATTCTGACAGCCGTAATCCAGAGTTCTTCAGCATCTGTCGGGATTTTACAGGCGCTTTGCCTGACTGGGTCGGTACCTTATGCATCTGCGCTTCCTATTATTATGGGACAAAATATTGGTACGTGTGTTACGGCTCTGCTGTCGGCAATCGGGGCGAGCAAAAATGCCAGGCGTGCCGCGTTTGTGCATTTTTATTTTAATATCATTGGAACTGCAATTTTTATGGTTCTTTTTTATGGAATAAATGCAGTGGTCGGTTTCTCGTTTATGGGAGAGTCTGCTGGCGCGGCAGGGATTGCTATAATCCATAGCTGCTTTAATGTGACTGCTACAGTTGTCTTACTTCCATTCCGGGATATCTTAGTAAAAATTGCAACGCTTACTGTCCGTGATAATAAGGCAGAGGTAGAGAGAAGCGGACTAAAGCTTTTGGATGAAAGATTTTTGGAAAAGCCTTCCTTTGCGCTTGGTTCAGCCAAAAAGGCGGCAGTAGAAATGGCATATGCGGCGCAGGAGGCTTTAAATGAAGCAATATCCCTGATTAACCAGTACGATAAGGGAAAGGCAAAAAAAGTAATGGAGTTAGAGGATATGGTAGACCATTATGAGGACGAGTTAGGGGTCTATCTTATGAAAATCAATAACGCTGATTTATCTTTGAAGGATTCGCAGTCAGTATCAATGATGCTCCATTGCATTGGGGACTTTGAAAGGATTTCGGACCATGCCTGCAATGTTATGGAAACTGTGGCACAGGCAAACAAAAAAGGGGCGGCTTTCTCTGATAAGGCAAAAGAAGAGTTGGCAGTCTATGAAAGTGCAGTCCAAGAAATTGTCTCGATGACATGTAAGGTTTTTGATACGGAAGATACCGTTCTGGCAGTCCAGGTGGAGCCGTTGGAAGAGGTGATTGACACGCTGAATGAAGAAATTAAAAAGAAGCATGTAAAACGCCTTAGGAAAGGGAAATGTACAATCGAAGTGGGATTCGTGCTGTCCGACCTTACGACAAATTTTGAGAGGATTGCGGACCATTGCTCCAATATCGCAATTAGTTTAATCCAGATGAAGGAAGATGGGCTGGAATCCCACGGGTATTTGGATAATTTAAAAGAAAATGAAAGTCCGGAATTTTTAGCGAAATATAAAGAATACCGTAAAAAATATAAATTGCCATAATGTTTGGCACAGAAAGTGAGGAAACAATGGGTTATGCAATTGTCAGCCTAAAGAAAGGCGAAGGCAGGACAGTAAAAAGCGGTGGAATGTGGGTTTATGATAATGAAATTGCTTCTATTATGGGGAGCTTTGAGGATGGGGAGATTGTCATTGTACATGATTTTGACGGCTATCCTTTAGGGAAAGGGTTTATAAACCGCCATTCACGCATCCGCATCCGGCTTTTGACAAGAGATGCTAAGCAGGAGATTGACCGTGGATTTTTACAGATGCGGTTGAAAAATGCATGGGACTACCGAAAGAAAACTGTAGATACAGGAAGCTGCCGGATTGTCTTTGGGGAAGCTGATTTCCTGCCCGGCCTGGTGGTTGATAAGTTTAGCGATGTTCTTGTTGTGCAGTCTTTGGCGCTGGGGATTGACTGCTTGAAAGAAGAAATTATTGGGATTTTAAAAGAAATCTTGAAAGAAGACGGGATTGCTATTCGGGGTGTGTATGAGCGCAGTGATGCCAAAGTACGGAAACAGGAAGGGATGCTGCCTGTAAAGGAGTTTCTTGGGGAAGAATTTGAAACAGAGGTGGAAATTTCAGAAAATGGCGTAAAATATCTGGTTGACATAGAGAATGGGCAAAAGACAGGCTTTTTTTTAGACCAGAAGTATAACCGATTGGCAATCCGGAAACTCTGTAGCGGGGCAAAGGTTCTTGACTGCTTTACCCATACGGGTTCCTTTGCTTTAAATGCCGCACAGGCAGGCGCAGCAAGCGTTCTTGCGCTGGATGCATCGGAGGGTGGTATCGTGCAGGCAAGGAAAAATGCTGAGATAAACGGGCTGTCTGACATTGTATCATTTGAATGCGCAGATGTTTTTGAAAAGCTTCCAGAGTTGGAAAAAAGCGGGGAAAAGTTTGATTTGGTCATTTTAGACCCGCCTGCATTTACAAAATCCAGGAATTCAGTTAAGAATGCAGTAAAAGGATACCGGGAAATAAATCTCCGTGCGATGAAGATAATCCGTGATGGAGGATTTTTAGCAACTTGTTCCTGTTCTCATTTTATGACAGAGGAATTATTTGCAAAAACAATTGGGCAGGCGGCTGCAAACGTGCATAAACGCCTCCGCCAGGTGGAATTCCGTACCCAGGCGCCAGATCATCCAGTACTCTGGGCGGCAGAAGAGTCTTATTACTTAAAATTTTTTATTTTCCAGGTTGTGGAGGAGAAGTAGGGGGCTATGCCGTGATGTTCCCGGAGCTGCCGGGGTGCATGACCTGCGGGGCAACTCTGGAATCGGCAGTAAGCAATGCGGAAGACGCAAAAAAGGAGTGGCTTCTGGCTGCGCTGGAGGAAGGACAGGAGATTCCGATACCGGACGGATTGAATGATTATTCTGGGCAGTTTAAGTTACGGATTCCCAAAAGCCTGCACCGTCAGCTTTCC
>CAJUJR010000151.1 GCA_910586605.1 uncultured Lachnospiraceae bacterium
GAGCGCGCGGCTGTTAACCGCGTTGTCGTAGGTTCGAGTCCTACTCGGGGAGTTGAGTAAGATACTATTGAATTAAATAATTTTATTATGGCTCCATGGTCAAGCGGTTAAGACATCGCCCTTTCACGGCGGTAACACGGGTTCAAATCCCGTTGGAGTCATTTTTGTTTTGGCGACTTAGCCAAGTGGTAAGGCACGGGACTGCAACTCCCTGATCACCGGTTCAAATCCGATAGTCGCCTTTAGATAACCCTCATATTTTATGGGGGTTATTTTCTTATATTATAATAGAAAGGAAAATCGGATGGAGCAGAATGATTTTTTAGAATCTGTAGAGAAATATTTTGGTTCTTCTAAATTGAAACCAGAACAGTATTCTTCTTTAGGGTTGGCCTATATTGGTGACGGTGTATATGATTTAATAATCCGAACGATTGTAATTGATTTGGGGAATGGGAAAGTAAAAAATTTTCATCGCCTTACAAGCAGTGTAGTTAAGGCGGAGTCACAGGCGAAACTTGTAAAAGAGATTTTGGAATTGCTGACAGAAGAAGAGCTCGTAGTATATCGTCATGGTAGAAATGCCAAGTCTGCTACTTCCGCAAAAAACGCATCTATTATAGATTATCGGCTGGCAACAGGGTTTGAAGCATTGTTGGGATATTTATACTTGAAACATCAGATGGACCGTTCGCTTTTTCTAGTGAAATATGGATTGGAAAAGACAGGACAGCTTCCGACCAGATTATAGTACAAAAGGGGAACGGATATATGAGATATGAAGAATTGACTATTGAAGGCAGGAACGCGGTAATTGAAGCATTTCGTTCTGGAAAAACAATTGATAAGATATTTCTTTTGGATGGCTCGCAGGATGGACCGCTCAGGACAATTTTGCGTGAGGCAAAAAAAACGGATACAATTATTACTTTTGTGAAAAAGGAACGGTTGGACCAGATGTCAGAGACTGGAAAGCATCAAGGGGTAATTGCTTTTTCAGCGGCTTATGAATATGGGACTGTAGAAGAAATGCTGGCAAAGGCAGAGAGAAAGGGAGAAGCGCCTTTTCTGGTTTTATTAGATAATATAGAGGACCCACATAATCTAGGTTCTATTTTACGTACAGCGAATCAGGCAGGGGCACATGGCATAATTATTCCAAAACGGAGGGCAGTTGGACTTACGGCAACTGTAGCAAAGGCATCTGCTGGCGCAATTAATTATACTCCAGTTGCAAAGGTGACAAATTTAGTTCAGACAATGGAGATGCTAAAAAAACAGGGAATGTGGTTTGTATGTGGTGATATGGAAGGGGATTCCATGTATCAGTTAAACTTAACTGGATCAATTGGTCTTGTGATTGGAAATGAAGGGGCGGGGGTGAGCCGTCTGGTAAGAGAAAAATGTGATTTTTCTGCCAGTATCCCAATGTTTGGGGATGTTGATTCGTTGAACGCATCTGTTGCGATGGGGATTTTGTCATATGAAATTGTCCGCCAAAAGTTATTGTAAGATAAAGTGGTTATATTTGAGAGGTATCAGAATGGATGGGAAATTTCAGGGGATGGATGAATTGCAGATTATTAGTGCAGCGCAGTCTGGTGATGGAGAAGCGATGACGTATTTGCTGGATAAATATAAAAGTATGGTGCGCGTTTTGTCCCGCCCTTTATTTTTGATGGATGGAGACCAGGATGACCTTTTGCAGGAGGGGATGATAGGCCTATTTAAGGCAATACGCACATATGATGCAGAAAAAGGTACAGTATTTGAGACATTTGCTAATTTATGTATTTCTAGCCAGTTGTATTCTGCCGTTAAAAGTTCTAATCGCCAGAAAAATATTCCATTAAATTCTTATATTTCCCTTGATATGTCAAATGGTTTGGAAGAGGGGGGCGATAATTTATTTGGGCTGAACCGTGCGTTGGCAGTATGGCAGCAAAATCCAGAAGAAATTGTAATTGGGGAGGAAAACGCAAGGAATATAAAGCGCAAGTTGTATAGCAGGTTAAGTAAAATGGAAATGCAGGTACTTTCTTTGTTTCTGAAAGGGCTGACATACCAGGAGATTGCCAAACGGCTTGGAAAATCTCCAAAAGCAATTGATAATGCTTTGCAAAGAATTAAATCAAAGTTAATGAAAATACAAAAAAGGAAAAACTGATATAGTGAATAACTTTAAGTACGATTTTGTTTTTCACATCTTAGAAGCTTGCAATGTACTTGAAGGCTTGTATTATGCATATAAATGGTTTTAATAGCATTTTACGTTTTTCCTTTTTGGTTTGCAATTTTCTAAGATATCGGTAATATTCAAAAAAATATCTGCCAATATACTGAAGATCCCATGGTTTGATACTTCCGGTATAATGTACAATGACAGGATTTTTTCTTATAGTGTTATGTTTCCTTTCATGAATAAATAACTTCCAGAGTGTTGGATAATTATATATCAAATCAATTGTTCCGATTTCTTTTTGGAAGAAAATGTTAATTTCATCTTGGTCAGGATACCTTAAAAGCGCTCTATTTTTTTCTATGTCAATTAGAAAATCTTTTAGGATAAAATTTTTGCGCATCTTTGGTAAATTAAATAATAGTACGCCAGAACTAATATAAACATGGTTCTTTGGCAGCCCTAAGGTTTTCTTGCGTTTACGCATTCCCTCCGAATCAATATATTCATATGTATCTGGTACTCCCATTATTGTTTTTCCGTTAAAATCCATAGTATAAATATTACGGATAGAACCCCGGATTAATGTATCTGGATCTAAATATAGTACTCGTTCTAGCGTTTGTGGCAGTAATTCGCTACATAAAATCCTATAGTACATTTCTTTTGTGAAATAGTTTTTGATAGGAGCATCCTGGAAAAAATCATGTTTTAGTAAAATGGGTATAAAATTACCCTTTAAACGCTGGATATAAGAATTTAATAAGTTTAAGTTTTTTTAGAGATATCAGAATATATTAAGTAGATATCTAATGGGGAATGTTCATGTTGAAACAAAGAATCTAGCATAACTTGCAAGGGTTTTATATATTTGTCATTTACCGTCACTAAAATATTTATTTTCTCGGACATATATATTTGGCATCCTTATATATAATTTATTTATTATAAAAATAAAGACTTTCCAAAACATATGCCTTGGAAAATCTTTATTTTATTTCTCAGCTGTTAACGGGAATCGAACCCGTGACCTCCGCCTTACCAAGGCGACGCTCTACCGACTGAGCCATAACAGCAATCAACAAAAAATATTATAACTTAATTGTAGCAATATTTCAAGCCCTTTTTGAAAGTTTATTCCCGTGAAGGCAAAGTGAGGTTACTATTCACAGCCAATCGTAGCCGGACTTAAGGAAATAAAAAATATCTTC
>CAJUJR010000152.1 GCA_910586605.1 uncultured Lachnospiraceae bacterium
AAGATATTTTTTATTTACTTAAATTCTGCTACGATTGGCTGTAAATAGTAACTATTTAAGAAATAATTTAAGGAGAATGGGAAATAATACTTGACAGAGTTTGATAAAAGATATAACATAGTTTTGGAAACTATGTTATATAATGATAATAACTATAATGTTATGGGAACTTGTGTTGGAAACAGCTTGTGTAAAGAAAAGGGGGATTTATGATGCAGTTAAAGCCATTACAGATTGGGGATTTGACAATAGAATATCCGATAATCCAGGGGGGGATGGGAGTAGGCATCAGCCGCAGCAACTTGGCTGGCGCTGTTTCTGCCAATGGAGGCCTTGGGATTATTTCAACTGCACAGATTGGATATGATGAGGAAGAATTTGATAAAAACCAGGAACAGGCAAACCTTTCGGCGATTCATAAGCATATTAAAAAAGCAAAGGAGATTGCAAAGGGAAGGCCCGTTGGGGTAAATATAATGGTTGCGACAAAGGATTATCCAGCTTATGTAAAAGCTTCGGTAGATGCAGGGGCAGACGTTATTATTTCAGGGGCGGGGCTTCCAGTCCATCTTCCAGAGTATGTCGGGGATTCAGGCTGCAAGATTGCCCCAATTGTCTCTTCAGAGAAAGCAGCAATGTTAATGCTGCGCAATTGGGAAAAGAAATACCAGCGTACGGCAGATTTTGTTGTGATTGAAGGGCCACAGGCAGGAGGCCATCTGGGATTTAAGGAGGAGCAGTTAAGCCATATTACGGCAAAGGAGTATGAGGAAGAAATCCAAAAAATCATTGCGGTAGTAAAGGAATATGGTGAAAAGTTTGGGCAGGCAATACCAGTAATCGTCGCTGGGGGGATTTTTGACCATGAAGATATCTGCCATGCCCTTTCCCTTGGGGCAGATGGGGTGCAGATTGCTTCGCGGTTTGTTGCAACGGCGGAATGTGATGCGGATGAGCGGTATAAACAGGCATATATTGAAGCAAAAAAGGAAGATATTGAAATAGTTATGAGCCCTGTCGGAATGCCAGGAAGGGCGTTGAAAAACGCATTTGTACAAAAAATAGAAAAGAAACCGCTTCCAGTAAGCCGTTGCTTTAACTGCCTTGAAAAGTGCAATCCTGCCAAAGTGCCATATTGCATTACAAAAGCCCTGATTAATGCAGTTCGTGGGGATATTGAAAATGGCCTGATTTTTGTAGGGGCAAATGTAGGGCGAATTAAGAAAATGACAAATGTACATGATTTGATGGCAGAATTGACAGGAGAGCGGCAGGTTGTCCCACATACAATATAAAAGCGAAGCTTTTTGCTAGAGCACCAGCGCAGGCGGTGCCCTTTTTAAAATGTCAGGATATTGCTGTAAATGTGGTGGCACGCCAACAAAAAGCGAAGCTTTTTGCTAGGGCACCAGCGCAGGCGGTGCCCTTTTTAAAATGTCAGGATATTTGTTTTTTTATAAAATGCGAAAATCCGTCCTGGCCTTTTAGGTTTAAATGGGTGCCGTCCTGATAGAACCAGTTAGGATGTTTTTTTGCTTCTTTTGTCCAAGGAATCACATGTACATTGCTGTTTTTGGCTGCAAGCTTTTGGATTGTGGAGTTTACTTCTTTTTGCCAGCTAATATTTTTCCCATAAATGTTAATCCAATAGACGGTTCTTTTTTTCCCAACGCAGTTAATTAATTTCTGTCCAGTGGATTCATTAAACCTGCCATTTGTCCCTAAAGAAATAATAATGATATCGCCAAGTTTCCCTTTTTTCTTCATTTTTTTTGCGACGTCAATTCCTTGGTAAACCTGCCTGGAAATTTTAGCATCAATAAAAGTATTCTTCTGGATTTTCTGAAAGGATGGCGCTGCTCCTAGGAATATGGAATCGCCAATTACAGATACGGTTTTTTCCTTTTCTTTCCGGCTGCCTTTTTTTATTGTTTGAGGTTCTGCTTCTGCCAATGGTTTGGTTTTTGCTTGTGCAACAGAGTTTACCTGCTGCAGCATTTGCTGGTTCTGGATTAGTTCCTGTTCTAGTATTTTTTTATCGGACTCTGGTGCAGTAAAAATACCATATCCCCCAATTATTGTACAAAAAAGAACCAGGAAGATTTTCCCATATGTTTTCCTCATTATTATTTGCATTATAATCCCTCCAATCTATTAAGTTAATAAGTATCACTGCTACAGGGGCAAGCTGGCCATTGTAATATTAGCCAGGGTAATAAGCGGATAGTGCCATAGGTAGATGGGATAGCTTTTTTCCCCAGCCAGGAAGAAGAAAGAAATACCTGGCAGTTTTTCCACTATTTTTCCATATTCTTCAAAAAAGCAAACCATTGCTGCAAAAAACAGGCTGATGCCAAACATCCCTCCCTGATAGACAAACCTGCTTTCCCCATCTACTGTTATAAATAAAATGCAAGTTAAGAGAAGGAAAATACAGGTTAAAACAGTTATTACATGCTTTTTAAATGAGGGGGATATGGAATGCTGCTGTTTGAGGGCGCCAGCGGATATCCCAATCAATGAGGGGAATGCTATGGTGTCTGTCCCATAATATACTCTGGAAGGGTCGCTTCCCGGGAGGTAGAGGTAATACATCCAGCTTGCAGAAAGCAGTGCAAGTATAGGGAAAAAGCCGTTCATTTTTTTCCGCCCGACAAATTTGGAGCCTTTTTGGAACAGGAGGAAAAGGATTGGCCAAAGAAGGTATAGCTGGAGCTCTACTGCAAGAAACCAGAGGTGGGTAAAAAGAGAGGTACTTCCCATTTTAGAGAAATAGGAAGCGTTCTGTCCGATTTGCCACCAGTTATTATAGCCTAAAAAGATGCTGGCAATTTCTCCGCGTATCCCTGCTAAAAGGCTGCGCTGGAACAGTGTCAAAAAGCAGCATACAGCCATAACCATAATAAACAGCGGCGGAAGCAGTTTATATAGCCGCTTTTTATAATAGTTTCCCATGTGGAATGCCCCATTTTGATAACGGGAATTACAGGTGGTAAACATTAGATAGCCAGATAATACAAAAAACAGAGGTACGCCTAAAAATCCTCCACGGAAAACAGAGGGGGACAGATGATACAGGACAATTCCTGTAATGCCGATTCCCCGGAGCATATCCAGGGATTTTACATATTGTCTTTGGTTGGTTCTTTTCAATTTTCATACCTCCTATATGTTAAATAGATTTACTTTGTAAACCATTTACTGTATTATAAGACGAATGGTCTACGATGTCAACCATTAAATCGTAACCCTGGGTTACTATTCACAGCCAATCGTAGCCAAATTAAAGAAATAAAAAATATCTTCCCC
>CAJUJR010000153.1 GCA_910586605.1 uncultured Lachnospiraceae bacterium
AGATATTTTTTATTTCCTTAAGTCCGGCTACGATTGGCTGTGAATAGTAACATGAACAGAGACTCTCTAATTACCCTTCATTTATTTGGTCAGTTCGTCAATAGAATCCAATAAAAATTAGTATATAATACTCTCAAGACAATAAGTGGATTCCTCTGTCCCGCTTTGGTTGTCCTCATCCGCGGTAACGATACACTTCCGGCAAGTACACCCAAAAAAGCAATACCCAGAATATCTTTAAGAGCATGTTTCACTTTATTCCCCCACATTCGCAAAGTACTGTTTAAAAATAATATCTGAACCTTCACCCTGAAATAATTGATTCTCACGTACGCAACAAACTAATCGTAGCTTGCTTTATATCTTCACATTGGATATTTTAAAACTATTGAAACATCTCTAAAACTTCCTTACACATTTCCCCATCAACACGAACTACAAATTCTGTATTTTCTGGACTTCGGTAAAGAACATATCCTGCCTGATATACATAAAGTTCTGTCTGTATTCCGTATTTATCAGTAAATAAAAAGAACCTGCTATCCGACATCTCCTCTCCTTCCATCCATATATTACTTTCATTTTCCCTTTCCTGTGACGTCAAAAAATTTTCATTACACATAACATCAAAGAAATCTGAAAATACAGCATTCTGAAAGATAACTTGTTTTATAACTTTCTTTTCCCCCTCTTCATTATATCCTGCAACTAATTCTATGTTCTCTGCATCCTCTAAATGAAACATCGTTTGATATACTTCTTTTCCCTGCTTTACCCAAATATCATTCAGACAATCATATACCTGCACTGTATAATGTTCATCCTCTCCTGTTACACTGTCTTTTTCATAATAACGATAAATACCAATCCTATTGTCTTCACCATATTCCTTCAGTCGAAACAATGTTCCTTTTCCTGTCACTTCATATAATATTGATGAATCTGTTGACGCATAGACACCATGATTGTCATATACTTTGCCCAAAGAAATAATTTTTGCAGAAAACACTTTAAATTCTTCCGCAGAATATTGCTTGTAATTTATCACATCTGATGAGTATATTTTACCATTATAAAATAAAGAGTCATATGCATACAATGCATTTCCATTATACTTAAAACCAAGCTCTTTTATACTAAGTGCATCATAATATACTCCCTCTTTTTGCTGCACTTTTTCCAAAACATTTTCCTTTTTTCATAATGGCTGGAAAAATACAAAAAAATTGTTGCTACTATGGCAACTAATACTGTCGTAGTAGCTAAAATACTCTTTTTTTTCAACATAATTTCCTCAACATAATAATTCTAATTTTCTATGACACGCTCTAGCTCTCTTTAGGAACCGTAAATAAATTATTTTACTTGTCTATTTCTTCGATTGTACATATCACATAGCTAAAAGGTTAGGTTATTTCATTCACAACTTAGAAACTGTTAAAAAAATAACTTATGCACTCTAACTAGATGAAATACCAGCCTACTTTGGTTAGCAACCAAAAACTCACTGCACATCCTATACCTATTTGCATATATCCCCAAAATATCCTGCTTAATTTGCATAATTATTTTTCTACAGTTCCTAATTTTAAGAAAACGACGAGTTCATCACACAATGAGAAAAATGGTAACTACTTCCTGAGATTATACTAAAAACGCAGTTTCTTACTCTTTTACCACCTTGCTTGGAGACTTAAATTCCATCATCTGTACCATTTTATCATCCGGCGTAAAGCGAATCCGTTCAGAACCCTTTTCTCCAACGAAAACAGCGATATAATGCCTGTCCTGCGGCATCCCTGAAGAATAATCCACCAATGGGAGATTTTTATAGGAATCCAGCCTATGGGAAGTTTCTGGTGCGGCCACCTCAACATCTTTCATATCAATCCGTTTCAGCGTCTTCCTCTTTGAACCGCCATAAATACAGTCAAAATCAATCTGACCATCCACAAAAATATATTCATATGCAATATCGTTGGATGGCAGCAGGAAAAATATAATTACTGTAACAATTACCATAACAGCCAGCACAAGAAATGTCCCCATCATAAGCATGGAACAAATACCAAACAGCAGCGCAAACATGGCTAAAATAATCAGCCCTGTCCGCAGCATTTTGCGCTTTACAGGCAATTTTGCCTTTAAAAAAGTCTCTGAATAATTTTCTTCCATAATCAATTCTCCAATCCAAAACAGGAACCGGAAACATCCGGTTCCTGCAATTTACAATCTTTTTTATCGGTTTACATCATCCCCATCCCTGGAGCGCCTCCTGCCGGCATAGCCGGAGCATCTTCTTTAATTGTTGATACAACAGATTCTGTTGTTAAAAGCGTTGAAGCAACGCTTGTTGCATTCTGAAGGGCACTTCTTGTAACCTTTGCTGGATCTACGATACCATCCTGTACCATATCCGCATATTCTTCTTTTAATACATTAAATCCAACCCCTTCTTCGGACTCACGCACTTTATTTACAATTACTGCGCCTTCCAGCCCTGCGTTGTAAGAAATTGTCATTAATGGAGCCTCCAGTGCCTTTAAGATAATATTTGCACCAGTCTTCTCATCCCCTTCCAGGGTACCAGCAAGCTTTGCAACTTCTTTTGCTGCATGGATATATGCAGAACCGCCGCCTGCAACAATCCCTTCTTCTACGGCTGCCCTAGTAGCTGCCAAGGCATCTTCCATACGGAGTTTTGCTTCTTGCATTTCTGTCTCAGTAGCAGCGCCAACGCGTACCACTGCAACCCCACCTGAAAGTTTAGCAAGCCTTTCTTGTAATTTCTCTTTATCAAAATCAGAAGTTGTCTCTTCAATCTGAGCCTTAATCTGGGAAATACGGGAATTAATTGCTTCCTTATCCCCTGCGCCATCTACGATTACTGTATTTTCCTTCTGTACCTTAACAGATTTTGCACGGCCAAGCATATCAAGTGTAGTCTCTTTCAAATCAAGGCCTACTTCTTCTGAAATCACCTGCCCGCCTGTTAAAATAGCAATATCTTCAAGCATTGCCTTTCTTCTGTCACCATAACCAGGAGCCTTTACAGCAACTACATTAAAGGTACCTCTTAAGCGGTTAATTACTAATGTAGTTAAAGCTTCACCTTCTACATCCTCTGCGATAATCAGAAGTTTTGCACCACTCTGCACAATCTCTTCTAAAAGAGGAAGGATTTCCTGGATATTAGAAATCTTTTTATCTGTAATCAGGATATATGGGGCGTCCAGTTCTGCAACCATTTTATCCATATCTGTAGCCATATATGCAGAAATATATCCACGGTCAAACTG
>CAJUJR010000154.1 GCA_910586605.1 uncultured Lachnospiraceae bacterium
GGGGAAGAGATTTTTTATTGAGATCCGGCTACGATTGGCTGTGAATAGTAACAAAGTAACTGCTGTTGTCCTGTGTTAAACGCAGATAGTAGTTGACAAGCAGGAATAGCAACTTATATAATAGTTACAATACAAAAACAGTTGAATCTGTTAATCTAAATATCTTAAATTTCAAGCATGTAAGCAGGGGGTAACGTTGAAATGAAAAGCATTCGAACCAAAATCACCTTATGTCTTATTTTGACTGTTCTAATCGGACTGGCCGCATCTGGAGCTTCAAGCATCATGCTAAACTACAACAACACGATGTCCACTGTAGAACAAATGATGAGCCAAACGGCAGTCCTGGCAGCAGGGCAGGCACAGCAAGAACTGGAGGCATATAAAAATGTTGTCATGGAAGTAGGGTGTATTCCACAATTGTCTAATCCTAAAGTGTCAGTAGAAAAAAAGCAGGCTATCATTGATGAACGCGTTTCTATGCATGATTTTCAAAGGGGAAATATTGTTGGCGCAGATGGAATCAGTATTTTTGACGGCAATGATTATTCGGATCGTGAATATGTACAACAAGCCATGCAAGGAAATGTTTTCGTATCAGAACCATTAATCAGCAAAATAACAGGGGAACTATCTATTATGGTAGCAGCGCCTCTATATTCTAAAGGAATCCATGGGAAATCCATTGTAGGCGTCGTATATTTTGTTCCACATGAAACTTTTTTGAACGACATTGTATCAGCCATTCAGATTGGTGAAAATAGCAGAGCCTATATGATTAATAAGTCCGGCGACACAATCGCCGACATTACGCTTGATACAATTACAGTCCAAAACATAGAGGCAGAGGCAAAAAGCGACTCCTCGCTACAGGAACTGGCTGCCATCCATACAAAAATGTGCCAAGGGAAAAATGGATTTGGAAGCTATACAAACGGAGAAGATAAAATGTTTGCTGCCTATGCCCCTGTGCTGGACACAGACGGCTGGAGCATTGCAGTAACAGCGCCACAGACTAATTATCTGGCGTCAACACGGGACGCAATGGTTATCAATATCGCGGTAATTGTGGTATCCATATTAATTTCTATTATTGTCGCCTTGGCTTTGGCCCTCAATATCAGCAAACCTATGAAGGCCTGTGTAAACCGGATGAAACTGCTAGTAGAGGGCGATTTAGAAACACCTATGCCTAAGATTACCAGCAAAGATGAAACTGGCGTGCTTGTCAGGTCAACTGAGACTTTGGTAGAAGGCCTACGTACAGTCATCAATGACATCAGTTATTTACTCAATGAAATGGCAAACCAAAACCTAGATGTACATACAGCACATGAAGAAGTATATGTTGGCAGTTTTCAAGATATTTTACTTTCCATGCGAAATATGAGGATTGAACTAAGCGGCGCGGTGCGTCAGGTCAACCAATCTGCAGAAGGGGTGGCAAATGCCAGCAATCAATTATCTTCAAGTGCACAGATGCTTAGCCAGGGTACTACAGAACAGGCCAGCGCAGTACAAGAATTAGCAGCACAGATTAGCACAATTTCTGAAGAAGTTAAAAACACTGCAAATGGGGCTTTGGATGCCAGAAGCCAAACACACCAAACAGGAGAAGCCGTTTTCCTGTGCAACCAGAAAATGCAGAATCTGGCAGAGGCTATGGATAAAATCCGAACCAGTTCCGAAGAAATTGAAAGAATCCTTAAAACAATAGATGATATTGCATTCCAGACAAATATACTTGCCCTGAATGCAGCAGTGGAGGCCGCAAGGGCTGGCAGCGCCGGGAAAGGGTTTGCTGTTGTTGCAGAAGAAGTCCGTGATTTAGCTGGTAAATCCGCACAGGCTGCTAAAAATACATCAGAACTTATTGCAAATTCTACCGATGCAGTACATACCGGCACAGAAATTGCCCAAAATACAGCAGATGTCCTGCTAGATGTCGTAAATAGCATCCAATCTGTGGTTGATGCCATAGATAATATTGCAATCGTTTCCAACGAACAGGCAGTATCCGTTGAACAGGTTTCCGAGGGCATTAAACAGATTTCAGTCGTTGTACAGAGTAATAGTGCAACAGCCGAGGAAGGTGCAGCAGCAAGTGAACAGCTTTCCGCTGAAGCTACCTGTTTGAAGGGATTGGTAAATCAGTTTGTGCTTTCATCAAAATAATTGTCATGGAGCGCATCAAGCTCGCCTTGCAGGGCTACAACTTCGGCATGGGAATTGTGGAGAAACGCGAGAATGGGACGATCTACACCGTGGTGGGCAACTCTGGGGATGCCTGCAAACAACAAAGTTATCCCGTCGGGAGCAGTTCTATCTACGGTTACGGATGGCCTGCATATTGATGGCAGAATAGGTGAAAGAAACACCAGAGGTCAATCCTCTGGCTCTTTTACCGTATAAATCGTTTCATTAGATTTTTCTAAGTTTTTTATCAATCAGACTATTTCAAAGGAAGTGTGACAAAGAATGTAGCCCCTCCCCCATCCGTGTCTTTACAGCCAACTTTACCATTCATCATTTTTGCAAGTTCGTCTGCTATGCTAAGTCCTAATCCAAAATTTGATTTATCTGTCCTTGATTTGTCGGCGCAATAGAAACGGTTAAAAATATATGGCTTATCATCTTCGGGAATTCCTTTTCCGTGGTCTATTACGAAAAATGTAATATGTTTTGCCGTTACTGCTGTTTTAATTTCAATTTGTTTATTACCTGTGGAATGGTGGATGGCATTCTCCATATAAATTGTCAATATCTGAAAAAGCCGTTCTTCATCCGCACAAAATTTAGGATAACTGGTTTCACTGATTTCCAAGCGCAGGCAGATTTTTCTATTGATACAGATTGGTTCATAAGTTTCATATAATGAGATTAACAAAGTGTCTATATCAATGGTATTTTTGCATATCGTCCATGATTTCGCATCAGAAGAAGCCAGAAGCAGCATATCCCTTACCAGTTTTGACATCCTCATGCATTCCTTGTCTAATATTTTAACCGATTTTCTAAATTCAGTATTATCTATTTGTAATTGTTCCAGTTTCTCTGCGTTTGCGAGAATAACGGCGAGCGGCGATTTTAATTCATGCGAAGCGGAAGCTATAAAATCTTTTTGGCTTT
>CAJUJR010000155.1 GCA_910586605.1 uncultured Lachnospiraceae bacterium
GATGGAAATTTAAGCAAGTAAAAACGTCGATATTTAACCGCCGGAGTAATATAATTCAATGCACATAAAAAGGAGAGCGCTATGATAAAAAAGTTAGATTTAGCTGGTTTCTGGCACTTTGCTATGGATGCAGCAAAAGACGGCATCCAGAACAAACAATATCTTACAATGCCAGAAGATACGATCCCCTTGCCCGGCACCACCTCACAGGCAAAAAAAGGGATTCCTTCCGATGTAAGAGAAACAGGTTCGCTTACCGATCCTTGGCTTTTTGAAGGATATGCATGGTACAGTAAAGATATTTCTTTAGAAGAAGACCTCGGAAAAAATATATATCTTTTCTAGGAACGGACCCGTATGACGAAAGTCTGGCTTGATGATACGTTTATCGGGGAATTTGACAGCCTGAATACACCTCACAATTATGATTTAACAAATTATATTGTAAAAACACAATTCCGCCTTACTATTCTTGTTTCTAATGTAGATTATCCGACAAAAGGCGGCCACCTGACTTCCCCGGACACACAGACAAACTGGAATGGGATTATCGGGGAAATTGCCCTGCATATTTTTGATTCTATTTATCTTACCAAAATAAAAACATTCCCAGATATTGCTTCCAAATCTGTGCATGTTACCTTTGATACAGTAAATACAACAAATTCCAACCTAAAAAAACAGTTGATGCAAAAGCATTCTTAACCGATATCAGCGGCGATACTGGCGTTACTACAAAAGAAGCTGAATTTACTGTTGATTTTCCGGCAGGGGGCGGCAGCGGAAGTTTCACATATCCATTAGGGGAAGACGCTGCCCTTTGGAGCGAATATACCCCTGTGGTTTACCGTCTGGAATTATCCATAGCCGGCAGCAGTGAAAAATCAGTTACTACATTTGGCCTGCGAAAATTTTCAACATCAGAAACAGAATTTTTGATAAATGGAACGCCTACTTTCCTACGCGGAAAACATGACGGGTTAATTTTCCCATTAACTGGGGCAGTCCCTGCAACTGTAGATGAATGGCTTCTTGTTATGAAAATTGCCAAATCCTATGGCATCAACCATTACCGTTTCCATACCTGCTGCCCTCCAGATGCTGCATTTACGGCTGCCGATTACCTTGGGATTTATATGGAGCCGCAGCTTCCTTTCTGGGGGACAATGACTGCCCCTGGCGATGAAAACCACAACGAAGAAGAGCAGCAGTACTTGATTACAGAAGGCTACCGTATGATGGATGCATTTGGAAACCATGCCTCCTATTGCATGATGTCCCTTGGGAATGAACTTTGGGGCAGCAAAGAGCAGATGGCGCAAATTATCCGTGACTACAAAAAAATTGACACACGCCATCTCTACACACAAGGTTCCAATAATTTTCAGCATACTCCTGTTCTTTTGCCAGAAGATGACTTTTATGTTGGGGTACGCTTTAGCAAAAACCGCTTAATTCGGGGCTCATGCGGAATGTGTGATGCGCCGCTTGGTCATATCCAATGGGAAGAACCTTCCACGATCCATACTTATGATGATGTTATCAATCCACAGGATACAGAAGCTTCTTTATTAGAAGAAACTGAAGAAATCGAAATCCAGTATGGGACTGGCGTAAAAAAAGTTAAAGCAGCAAAAGGAGAGGGGGCGCTTATACCACATATCCCTGTTGTTTCTCATGAAATTGGGCAATTTGCGGTCTATCCAAATTTCCGCGAAACTAAAAAATATACAGGTGTATTAAAAGCCAGGAACTTTGAAGTGTTCCAGGAACGCCTTGAAGAAAAAGGGATGCTAGACCAGGCAGATGACTTTTTCTATGCTTCGGGAAAACTTTCTGTCCAATGTTATAAAGAGGAACTGGAAGCCGCTGCACGCACAAAGCTTCTGGCAGGTTACCAAATTCTTGATATACAGGATTTTACTGGCCAGGGTACAGCTTTAGTTGGCATTTTAGACGCTTTTATGGACAATAAAGGCCATGTAACACCTGAAGAATGGGCTGGTTACTGCTCCGATGGAATCCTGCTGGCACAATTTGATTCCTATGTACTTACTAATGGAGAAACCTTCCGTCCTGCTATGGCCATCCGCTACTACAATCCTGAAAAATTAAACGGGCATAACCTGCATTGGGAATTGTCTGAAGGGCAAACTTCTGTTTTAGCAGGCGATATTTCCATTCCAGAAAATGCATTTGGCCTGGTACAGCTTGGTACTGCAGAAATCTTGCTTCCTGAAAATAAAAATGCTGTTATTTACACATTAACGCTCAGCGTCCCAGGCACAAAGATGAAAAACAGCTATGAATTATATAGTTACCCACCATCACAGGATGGACTTGAGTTAGGCATTGTAACAACTATCAGCCAGAATGGAGTGCATATTTTCCTGACACAGGATTTTGATGAAGCGGCTGCCTTCTTAAAACAAGGAAAACGTGTCCTGTATTTGCCAAATGAAATACCAGAAAGCATTGAAGGCTTTTATTGTACTGATTTCTGGTGTTACCCAATGTTCCGTAATATTTCCGAATGGATGAAAAAGCCAGTACCCGTAGGCACTATGGGACTATTAATCCAAAAAGGCCACCCTGCCCTTGCTGGTTTCCCATCCCGCAAATATGCGACTCCACAATGGTATCAGCTTGTTTCACATACAAACTGTGCAATCCTAGAAGATGCTACAAACAAATCGTACCGTCCAATTGTTCAGATGATAGATAATTTTGAAAGAAACCATAAACTGGGCATTCTTTTTGAAGGAAAAGTTGGTGATGGCTGCCTAATGGTTTGCACAAGCCGTCTAAGTGAAATTTCAAACCGCCCAGAAGTAAAACAGTTTACAAAATCACTGCTCGAATACCTAACCTCTGATGCATTTGCACCACAAGAAGAACTTGATATGGAAAAGCTGAAAAAAGTATTTTACCAGCCAGAAAATTGAACCCCCTTATTGTAACTTAATTCCTTTCCTTTGTTTTAACACAAAAAAGCAGCCGGAACAAATCTGGCTGCTTTTTTATTTTAACACCACTTTACAACTTTTTTGAAAAAAGAATAACGCACAGGATACTTTAGTG
>CAJUJR010000156.1 GCA_910586605.1 uncultured Lachnospiraceae bacterium
ATAACAATATTTGGAAAAAAAGTAAACTGTAAAAACTAACCGGATGGAGTACTAGCGCACCAGCGCAGGCGGTGCGCTTTGTTATATTAGAAAATTTTTAAAATATATTGTCACACAGACAAAGGAAAAGTGTCTAATTAAATAGGAGGTAAAAGAGCAAGAAGTAAATTGTTTCACAACACAAACTTTGTTTGTGTTGCAAGTTTGTGGCGCGCGCTGCTTGCACAAACATTGCAAGAACTCTAGTTTTTTATGTAGCAAAAAGCAGCGCAGGAATGAGGTAAAATATGGATAAAAAAAAGAATGAAGAGTTACAGGCTTTAGTGGATAAAGCCACTACAGGAGACAAAAAAGCCCTTGAAACGCTTATTGCAGGCGTGCAGGACATTGTATTTAATTTATCACTGCGGATGCTTGGTACATTTGCAGACGCGGAGGATGCCACACAGGACATCCTGTTGAAAATGATTACGCATCTGTCATCTTTTAGGGGGGACAGTTCGTTTACAACATGGGTATTTAGCATTGCGGCAAATCATCTGAAAAATTATAAAAAGCATATGTTCGCCCGTTATCCGTTAAGTTTTGAATATTATGGGGATGATATAGAGAACGGGAAAATACAGGATGTGCCAGATTTAACGCAGAATGTGGAGAAGGATATCTTGGCGGAAGAACTGAAACTGTCCTGCACCAATGTGATGCTACAATGCCTTGATGTAGAAAGCAGATGCATTTTCATATTGGGTACGATGTTTAAGGTTGACAGCCGGATTGCAGGTGATATTTTGGGAATGACGTCAGAAGCGTATCGTCAGAGGCTTTCCAGGATACGCAAGAAAATGGCAGATTTTCTTGGGCAATATTGTGGGGAATATGGCAGCGGCAGATGTAAATGCAGGGACAGGGTAAATTATGCAATACAAAGCCATAGGATAAACCCATTACAGTTGGATTATATGGCAGCCATGGAAATTCCTATGCAGACTATGATGGATGTGAAAAATGCTATGGAAGATATTGACGATTTATCACAGGACTTTTCTTTTTGTAAGCCTTATCAATCGCCTGAGCACATAAAGAATATGATACAAGAATTTTTAGATTCCACACAGTTTTCAATTATCCAGAAATCGTAAAGGAGATGACAGATTATGAATATAGATTCTATTATTGATTATTTATCAGCATTGAGCATGAATAATAACCGTGAATGGTATCATGCAAATAAAGAAAGCTTTAAAAAGGCAAATGCTGAGTTTGAAGGATTATTACAGGCGTTGATACTGGAAATTGGCAAATTTGACAGCAGTATTTTGAATAATAACCCAAAAGAACTTACGTTTAAAATTGTAAGGGATACCCGTTTCAGCCATGACAAATCGCCTTATAACCCTGCATTCCGCGCCCATATTTCATCTAAAGGGAAGTTGCCTGTTCCTGTCGGGTACTACCTTATGATCAAACCAAATAATCAGTCCTTTTTAGGAGGCGGTTTGTTTGCAGATATGTTTAAGGATGCAACAACAATGATACGGGATTATATTGCCCAGAATGGTGAAGAGTGGGAAAAAATTATACATGAGCCAAAATTTGCAAAATATTTTACTGTACAGGGAACAGCGTTAAAGAGAGTTCCGGCAGGATATGAGAAAGAACATCCTCAGGCAGAATATCTAAAATTTAAGAGCTGGTATTTGGAATATCCATTAAAAGATGAAGATTTGAGCAATGAAGAAATTTTTCCTGTAAAGGCGGCAGAGATTTTCCATATAATGAAACCTTTTAACGATTATTTAAACAAGGCGCTTGTGGGATTCGAGATGCCGACAAGGTAATATTATAATTTAATGCATATATTTTCCATAAATGTTTATATTAATAGGAAATGGCAAATATACTTGCTGTTTCTGATAAGGTGCCAGAACGGTGCAGTATTACTCCTGCAGTTAAATATTGATGAGTTTTACGCAGAATAAATATTCAGTTGCAAGGCGGAAGAATGAGCTGCCGCGAGTGCTGCAACGGTGGATAACCCAATGCGGCTGATGAAAATTTAGGCAAGTAAAAACGTTGATATTTAACCGCCGGAGTAATAAATAGGGGATTTTCAAGTTCCTGATTTTATAATGAATATGGAGGGAAAGTATATGGAGTTAAAGGACAGTAAAACAAAGGAAAATTTAATGCGTGCGTTTGCAGGGGAGAGCCAGGCAAGGAACCGTTATACTTTTGCAGCGGAGCTTGCAATGAAAAATGGTCTGTATGTCATTAAAAAAGTATTTGATTTGACTGCAGAACAGGAAAAGGAACACGCAGAAGTTTTTTATAGCTATTTGAAAGAATTTGAAGGGCAGGAGATTTCCCTTGATGATGCGGCTTATCCGGTGAACACTTCAGAAAATATTGAAGTACAGCTCCAAAATGCATTGGAAAATGAAACGAAAGAAAGTGATGACGTATACAGGAACTTTGGGGATATTGCATTGCAGGAAGGATTTAACCAGATTGCAGGTAAATTTTATATGATAGCGGATATTGAGAAAATCCATGCAATGCGTTTCAAGAGATTCCATGATTTATTAAAAGAAGGAAAACTTTTTGCATCTGATGTTAAAACAGGATGGATGTGTTTGGGATGTGGTTATGTGATTGAGTCGACGACAGCACCTCAGAATTGTCCAGTATGTGATAGCTCCCAGGGGTATTTTGTGCGTTTGTCATTGGCTGCAATGACAGATGAGGCCATGGATGTGAAGAGGCCGCAGGATTTGGGAAAATAGTCAGGGCAGTTTCCATGCCGTCTGTTAGAAGTTACGATTGGGCTGAGAATAGTAACGTTACGTTACTATTCTCAGCCAATCGTAGAGAAATGTAAATAGATAAAAAATATCTTCCCCTATATGTTTC
>CAJUJR010000157.1 GCA_910586605.1 uncultured Lachnospiraceae bacterium
TTCCCCTCATGAATGAGGGGCTAGGGGAGTTGAAGTGTCGAAGACACTTTTTTAAAAGGGAGTGTTTATGGAAAAACAGATAGATTTTGGGTTTTTGGTGTGGTAAAATGTTCATATCATACTAACAGATGGCGGTGGATGATGATATGGAAGGAATCGGTGGAATGGAACAACGGGATTTAAGAAAATATCTCTTTCCTGGAAGGGTTACATTACAGATAATCGCGGTATTAGCAATGGTTTTTGACCATTTTGCATGTATTTTCTTGCAACCATATAATTCTGTGTTCCCTTTTGGAGAAGAGATGAATACTGTTATTTATGAAGGGTTCCGTGTAGTTGGCAGGGTTTCTTTTCCTATATTTTGTTTTTTGCTGGTACAGGGATTTCAGATGACGCAGAGTTTAAAAAAATATATGCTGCGCCTTTTTTTGTTTGCAATTTTGTCGGAAATCCCATATGATTTAGCATTTTCTGGGGTAGTGGTGAACTGGAGGGAACAGAATGTATTATTCACTCTTTTTATTGGGCTTATTGTATTGGAACGCCTGAAACAGTTTGAAACAAATTGGACGGCAAAGGGGATATTTGTCCTGGCTGGCTGCATGTTGGCATTTATTTTTCAGACAGACTATTCATATTTTGGCGTCTTGCTGATTGCAGTAATGTATATTTTAAGGGATAACCGGTTGCAGCAGATGTTTTGGGCCGCGCTTCTTATTTTTTCACAGGGAGGGATGGAAATCTATGCGGTGTTTGCGCTGCTGCTTTGCTATTTCTATCAGCAAGATAAAAAAGAGAGGCGTTTGCCTAGGTATTTTTTATATGCGTTTTATCCGCTTCATCTGTTCGTATTCTGGATATTGTATTGTGCAATATAGATAAAAATAAGTGGGAATAAATGTTAAAAATGTCATATTGTTATAATTAAGCTAAGAGGTTATAATCGAAATTGAGCAACCGGTAACGCATTTGATTTTATATGGAGGTAGCAATATGGTGAAGTGAAAAAAGGGTAGGGTGGAAAAAATGTTGGCTTGCCTACTGGCATCAGCAATGCTTGTATCTGTTATGCCGGCGGGCAGATGGACAACTGGAAATACAGCAAAAGCGGCAGGAACAGTTGTTTACAGTGATGATATGGAGCAAGCCGCTGCTGGATGGAACATTACGGCCGCACAGGCGTATACAGAGACCAGGAAAACGGATGCATGGGCAACGAATAACACAACACAGTTTTGGAATATCTATTCGGCAACGGCACAGCAGCTTGTGCTTAGCCGTGTTGTCAATCAGGTATCAGCAGGGGATTATACTTTGTCTGTTTCTGAAGATGGTGAGAAAGTTACATCAGTTAAAGCTGCTATTTCAGATGGGAAAACAGAAAAAAGCACAGATTTTATCCCAGCAGGTTATAATGTATGGGCAACACATACAACTGATGCGCTGTCTGCCGCAGAAGGGGCAGATATTACAATTACTGTTACTGTTGATTTTCAGGAAGGAGGCTGGCTAGATTTTGATGATATTATCCTTACAAAAGAAGATTCTGCGGAAGACGCGGCATCTGCTGCCAGGGCAGAGTTAAAAACTCTGATTGATTCCTGCAGTATATTATCAGAATCGGATTATAAGCCAGATGGCTGGGCAGCCTTTGAAAAAGCATTGGCAGATGCCAATGAAATATATGCAGCGCAGGGGAAAACAGCAGAGGAAATAAATTCAGCAAAGCTTGCCTTACAGGAAGCGAAGAAGAATCTTGTGGATGCATCCATTGTGGAGAATGCTCCCATCTCTGTTGAGAAGGTTGATGGGTTAAGTGACAGTTTTATCAAAGGCGTGGATGTGTCTTCTTACATTAGCCTGATAGAAAGTACTGATTGATTTCCATTATTCTGATTTCTGGGCAGACCCTGGCAAACAGAAAGCGCCAAAAGCATGGGCGTCTGACACAGTTGCGCAAAAGGCTGTTAAGGTAAAGGACTGGACATACAGCAGTTTGAAAGAATTATTGGATTCAGGCGTGGATGTTGGGATGGTTCAGGTCGGCAATGAAACAACACAAGGGATTTGTGGCGTCTATGGAAACAGTGACGGCTGGGACAAGATGGCTGAAATTTTTAATGCCGGAAGCAGCGCCATACGCCAATTGGAAACAGAAACAAGAAAAGAGATTTTAGTGGCGCTTCATTTTACCAATCCAGAAAAGACTGCCACGATAAAAGGGATTGCAGATAAACTAGATGCAAATAATGTAGATTATGATGTATTTGCAACGTCATACTATCCAATTTGGCATGGGACGACGGAGAACCTTACAGAAGTGTTAAGATATGCAGCAGAAAAATACAATAAGAAAGTTATGGTTGCGGAAACCTCCTGGGCGACAACCCTGGAAGATGGAGATGGACACGATAATACAGTTAGGGCAGGGACAAATGATACCCAGGTTTATCCTATTTCAGTACAGGGGCAGGCAAACGAAATAAGAAGCGTGATCCAGGCAGTAGCAGATGTTGGGGCATCAGGAATCGGCGTTATGTACTGGGAACCGGCATGGATTCCGGTACAGATATATAATGGGGATGCCCAGGTTCTGGCTTCAAATAAGGAAAAATGGGAACAGTACGGTTCTGGATGGGCTTCAAGTTTTTCAGCCGGTTATGACCCAGATGATGCAGGGAAGTGGTTTGGCGGTTCAGCAGTGGATAACCAGGCACTTTTTGGTTTTGATGGGTTACTATTCACAGCCAATCGTAGAGAAATGTAAATAGATAAAAAATATCTTCC
>CAJUJR010000158.1 GCA_910586605.1 uncultured Lachnospiraceae bacterium
AGGCAAAACTTTCGCTTTCTACAGAAAATATATAAAGCTGTCGGTTTCTCATGCCACACATGATAGAAAACATACAGGGGGAAGATATTTTTTATTGAGATTTGGTTACGATTGGCTGTGAATAGTAACCATACATGAAAAACTAAGGAAGAATTAAGATTATATTTATTGTACGTTATTGCAAAGTGTGCTATAGTTACACAAAGAAAATTCCGGACATCGTAATATACAGTTTCTAATGGAAATGGAGGGTTTTTCATGGGGGATGAAGGAAAAAGAGAACTACACAAAAAAATATGCGTAGATTTATTAGTCAGTACTATTACAGTATTACTAGTGTTACTATGCGGTCCAAAACTGCTTCAGTTTTTTATGCCGCTTCTAATTGCATGGATAATTGCAACCATTGCGAACCCAATGGTTGGTTTTTTAGAAGACAAGATAAAAATAATGAGGAAGCATGGCACAGCAATCGTAATTGTATTTGTATTGTTGTTGGTTGGGGGGCTGCTTTTTTTAATTGTAAAGGTTACCGCGCAGCAGGTTTTCTCCCTTCTGGAAGATTTGCCAGAAATTTATACCCAAATAATGGCAGACCTCCAAGATTCATTAGAAAGCCTTCATAAGACATTCAAATTTATACCAGGAGATTTGCAGGAAGTTTTAAATAAGGCAAGCAGTAAATTTAACGATATAATACCTTCTTTTTTAAATTCTCTGAGCGATTCTGCATTTTATACTGTAGGTTCTGTAGCGAGTTCAGTAATTGATGGTTTTGTTTTATCTATACTTACTTTAATGTTGTCTTACTTCTTTGTTACAAAAAGGGCATGGATCAAAAACGAAGTGAGACAGTTAATCCCAAAAGGGGTTAAAAACTTTTGGGATATGGCGATGGATGCCTGTTTCCGTGCCCTAGCAGGATATGTAAAAGCATGTTTTAAAATTATGATAGTTGTATTTATTATTTTATGGATTATTTTCGGCCTTATCCTGCATGCTAAATATTCTTCTCTGTTAGCGCTGCTTACTGCTTTTTTAGATTTCCTGCCATTTTTAGGGACAGGTATTATTATAACGCCTTGGGCTATTTATTGTATGATTACTGGGGAATACCTAAAAGTTGTGATACTTGCAATTGCATATATCATCTGCCTTCTGGTCCACAGGCTTTTAGAGCCAAAACTGGTTGGCGATAGTGTCGGCATGAGTCCATTTGCAACGCTAATATCAATGTTTATTGGATACCGGCTGATTGGGATGCTGGGACTGATATTAGGAATACCAGTTGGCATGGCATTAATTGCTTTCAAAGAAAAAGGGATGTTTGATAAATTTATAAATGGGGTTAAAATCCTGGCAAATGATATTAACGAATATAGAAAATATTAGGAATACCGCAGAAGCATATCAAAAATTCCAGGGCATGTTTACAATAATCCTAGACATGCCCTGGAAATGTTATGGTATGCTCTTTTTATAGCAAAAAGAATATCAGATGCTGCTATTAAAGTGAAAAATCAAACTCTTCGTAACAGTACGGTCTTCTAAAAAGTCCCGTTTATGTGCATTATAAGAAATATAATAAATAATATGGTAAATAATAATACCAATTACCGTTCCAATCATGGCAAGTGTATAATCATCTATGTCACCACGCCCAATGCCTGACAGATACTGGAACGCTTCCAACAAAAATGGAACGGCAAAATATACAGCAAGCCGTATCAGCAGCGGCAGGTTTCTACAGTATACTTTTGCATAAAAGCCAAATGGGATAGCCAGGGCAATCATTTCTACAATGTATACTATCATATTATGAAGGCTTATGTTATTGGAAAATGCTTCTTCAATATAGCTTCCAGTTGCCATAAATGGCACAAAATTATGTGCGCCAAAGGCTGCCGGCTCATATGGCGGCAGCAGTGGCGTAAAAAACAGCTGTTTAACGATTGCAATCAAATATACAATCAGGAAGAGAACGCTCATTCCATGAAAAAAGAAAAGATAATCGGAAAAGCGCGGCCCTCTGTCAAAAAAATCACGGATAAAACAATATGCAAATGGAATAAACCAGTTTACAATAATTAAGGCCAATAGTGAATAATCATACTGAATCCAAGGGTTCGGCTGCATCAAATAGACAACAATACAAAATGCGAGCGATGTAATCGTCATAAATGCAGCATGTAAAAAGCAATAATCATAATCCAAGGACATTTCCAAAAATAAATGGGATAATCCCAAAGATATTAACGCTGCAATTACTACAGCAATTACATGCTGTGGAATAAAATAATAAAGACATATCTCCAAAATCAAGGAGAGCAAAGCCAGAAGAATGACTAAGCTGCTAATATTGACTGCACGTTTGTTCATAATAACCTCCGTTTGTAAAAAACTAATGATCTTTCTGATACTATTTATACTATATTTCAGAAAACAGACAACTTCTTACATATGCATAAAACAATTTCGCCTGTTTTTAAAATTAGCTAAAATAGCAGCATTTTTTTTGCATAAAATATATTTTTTTGGAAAATCTACATATATGCTATATAATTATAGAAGATTTTTCAAAAAAATCAATGGATAATCTGTATTGCTTTTAAATTGGATATAATTTACTAATACACCTGTTCACAAAGTGTTACTATTCACAGCCAATCGTAGCTAAATTTAAGAAAATAAAAAATATCTTCC
>CAJUJR010000159.1 GCA_910586605.1 uncultured Lachnospiraceae bacterium
AGAGGGAAGATATTTTTTATTGAGATTTGGTTACGATTGGCTGTGAATAGTAACTTTGCTTGGTGCTTGACTTTTATATGACAGAGTGTTACTATAAATAGGATGACATGATGTCATGCAATAAAGGAAGGGGGCATATTTTGTTAGAAAATAAGAAAATATCCGATGCAGAACTGGAGATTATGAAGGTTATCTGGGAAAGTGGTTCTCCATTGCTGTTTGCCCAGATTGTGGAAGCATTGGCAGAAAATGGGATAGCCTGGCAGAAAAATACCTTGATTACCCTGCTGTCCCGCTTAATGGATAAGGGGTATCTGAAGGCAAATAAACATGGGAGGAAGAATGAGTATGTACCGCTGGTAACAGAGCAGGACTTTCAAATTACACAGACTAGGAATTTTGTGGACAGGATTTATAAAGGAAATGTTTCTGGGCTGATTCACCGCTTAGTGGAAAATGAGATGTTGACAGATACAGAGTATGGTGAATTAAAAAAAATACTGGAGGTGGATAAATGGCAGGAACAGTAATATCTGTTTTATTGTCCTTGTCTTTGTCTGGCAGCTTGGTTATCCTGCTGCTTTTTTCCATTTGCCGTCTGTTAAAAAAAAGGCTCAGTTACCGGTGGCAGTATTATATCTGGATTGTTGTTGTGATAAGGTTCATATTGCCAATAGCTCCGGAAGAAAACCTAATGGGACGCCTTGGGGAATGGCTGCACAGTTCTGTGCAGGCACAGCTTTTTGGATCTGATGGATGGGAGCTTTTGGGTAATTCTTATGTGCAAGAAGAGAGTACTGTGAAAGGGCAGGGGCAAAATGCAGAAAAGGATTTCGGTAAGGATGGGGGAAATGTTAATAAAGGACAGGGGGCAGCTATTAAAAGTAGGATGATAAAAACTATTTTGGGAGCTGGGCAGTATATTTTCTTTTTCTGGCTGTTTACAGCAATGCTTCTTTTTTTGCGGAAAATTACAATATACCAAAGTTTTGTGCGTTTTATAAAAGCTGGGAGTACGCCGGTTGAAGATGTAACCCGTTTGGAGGGATTAGCAGAGACAGAAGACAGTATAGGTATTTATAAAGCAATTGATTTATGGATAAACCCACTTGTTTCGTCTCCAATGATTCTTGGTTTTTTGCGTCCTTGTATTATTTTGCCAGATGACAGCCTCTCCGAAAAGGAATTCCATTATACTATATTACATGAGTTAATACATTATAAGAGGAAGGATATTTATTATAAATGGGTGATGCAGGCTGTCCTTTGTATCCATTGGTTTAATCCGCTTTTATATTTTATGGCACGGAATTTAAACCGTTTGTGTGAGCTATCTTGTGATGAAGCAGTGGTAAAATGCCTGGGTTCTGATAAGCAGCGTAGGGAATATGCCAGCACCTTATTAAATGCTATGGCGTCAAAAGGGGTTTTAAAGGAGCGTTTTACAGCCCTTACTTTGAGTGAGAATAAACAATTATTAAAAGAAAGGATGGAAGCAGTTATGAATGGTAAGAGAAGGATTGCATCAACAGGAGAAAAAGTGGCTTTGGCTGTTCTATCAGTTGCAGTTGTTGTGGCAGGGTTATTTGCCGGAAGCTATACAGTAAGTGCATCAGATTATAAAGAATTTATAGAAAAGCCACAATTAGACAGCCTAAAAACAGGGAAGGGAAATAGCAAAAGTGATAGAATTACTGCCGCACAGGCTGATAAAATGGCATTGGCGCTGACGAATAAGATCTGGGTATGGGAGTGGGTGGAGTTTTTTGTGCCATATATGACAGACAAAGGGGTAGAAAAACTGCTTCCTGCCTCCCGCAATTCAGAATGGGCAGGCGCTGTGGACATGGTGACTGGCAAAAAAATTAAATTTACCAAGAAGAAGATAAATGCCGCACGGAAAAAGAAGCCTTCTAGCGCCTTGGTTTGCGGTGATATTGACAGCCATGCTTTTATGATTATGCAGTCAAATGGAGACTGGGAATGCATTTCTTTTATGTTGCCATATATGAGCCGTAAGGGAATCCGTGCAGTGGTTTCTTGCTATAATTCAAAGCATGGCGGGGAAGAAAAAAGGGCAAAGGACTATTACTGATAGAGAAATTCCTTCCTTTATGGCAAGTTATGGAGTATACTTAGGGGAAAAGAGGCCGGAGACCGGCAGAAGGGGGGAAGCAGAAATGGCAAAAAAGATAGTGAAAACGGTGTTATGCATGTTTTTGGCAGTGGCATTACTGTCAGGCTGCATGAGGATTGAGGAGTCTTTTACAGTAAGCGCAGATGGGAAGGTAACATTCCATGCAGAAGTTTTATGTGAGAAACAGAAGGTGTTTGAGGCAGTACGGGAATTTTCGGAAGAAGCAGGAGAACGTATATCAGAGCAGGAAATAAATGAGTGGATGGAACAGGGAGGCTATAAGCTGATAACAAAGGATGGGAAAGCATATTATACGGCGCCGGCTTATGAGGAGTTAGCGTATTCTTCAGGTTTGGGAAAGTTCTACAAAGAGAATGGCATGTTTTGTTACTATTCACAGCCAATCATAGCCAAATTAAAGAAATAAAAAATATCTTC
>CAJUJR010000160.1 GCA_910586605.1 uncultured Lachnospiraceae bacterium
AGGGAAGATATTTTTTATTGGGATTTGGCTACGATTGGCTGTGAATAGTAACAAGGGGAAACCATCTTACAAGAAAAAATAAAAAAAGGGGTTTTCAAATCTAATAAAATATGTTATAGTTACTGTCAGAAAAACGAAGAAGAGGAATAGTAACTGTAAAGCGGAATCCAGAAAGCTGTTGGTTGATGGGAAACAGTTGAAGTAATACAGCGAACTCACCTTGGAGTTGCCGCCTGAAAAAGAGTAGGCGCGGACGGAGTCCCACCGTTACAGGGGAAGGGTATTGATAGTTTTGATGTACCTGTGAGAGCATGATAAATCATGAATTAGAGTGGTACCGCGTGAGGATATTCTCCGTCTCTACAGTTTTGTAGGGGCGGTTTTTTATGTGCTATGTTCTCCAGGAACGAGAATGGAGGTTTAAACAATGAAAGGATTTGACAAATATCAGAAGGGTTATTTTATGCCGCCGGTTCCATGTTATGACTGGGTGAAAAAGGATTCCATCAAAGAGCCGCCGGTATGGTGCAGCGTGGATTTAAGAGATGGGAACCAGGCGTTGATTGAGCCAATGAGCCTGGAAGAAAAAGTAGAATATTTCCAGATGCTTGTAAAAATTGGATTCAAAGAGATTGAAGTAGGGTTTCCGGCAGCATCGGAAACAGAATATAAATTTTTGCGTACACTGATTGAACGGAAACTGATACCAGATGACGTAACTGTCCAGGTGCTTACACAGGCAAGGGAGCATATTATACGGAAAACTTTTGAGGCAGTTGACGGCGCTCCAAATGCGATTGTTCATGTATACAATTCAACATCTGTAGCGCAACGTGAGCAGGTTTTTAAAAAATCAAAAGAGGAAATCAAGCAGATTGCTATAGATGGCGCTATTTTATTAAAGAAACTTGCTGAAGGGATTAAAGGCAATATCCGTTTTGAATATAGCCCGGAGAGTTTTCATGGAACAGAGATGGATTATGCTGCTGAAGTATGTAATGCAGTATTGGAGATATGGAAGCCAACTCCTGAAGCGAAGGCAATTATCAACATACCATCTACCGTAGAAAATGCAATGCCACATGTATTTGCAAGCCAGGTAGAATTTATCAGCAGAAGCTTGCAGTACCGAGATAATGTAGTATTGTCGCTGCACCCCCATAATGACCGTGGATGTGGCGTAGCAACGGCAGAACTTGGGGTGCTTGCCGGGGCAGACCGTTTGGAAGGGACTTTGTTTGGAAATGGGGAGCGTACTGGGAATCTGGATATTGTGACTGTTGCAATGAACCTCCATGCGCATGGCGTGGATTCGGGGCTGGATTTTGCCAATATGCAGGAGATTAAAGAGGCATATGAACGGTTAACAGATATGCAGGTATCTATGCGTGAGCCATATGCAGGGGAGCTTGTGTTTACTGCTTTTTCTGGTTCCCATCAGGATGCTATTTCTAAAGGGATGGCACACCGTGAGAAATCAGGGGAACATCAATGGACGGTCCCATACCTGCCAATTGACCCGAAGGATGTTGGGAGGACATATGATTCAGATGTTATCAGGATTAACAGCCAGTCCGGGAAGGGCGGCGTGGCATATGTATTAAAGCAGAATTTTGGGATTGTCCTGCCTGAAAAGATGCGGGAAGAGGTTGGATACCTGATGAAAGGGGTGTCAGACCATGCCCATGCAGAATTAAGCCCACAGGAGATGTTAGATGTATTCCGGAAGCATTACTGCAACCCAAAGAGGACATTTCGGATTTCAGAGTGCCATTTCCAACAAAAAGATGGCATTATAGCAAGTGTTACAATTGAACAGGATGGTTCTTCGGAGGTAGTGGAAGCACAAGGGAATGGACGGCTAAATGCTGTAAACAATGCAGTTAAGAAGTATTTTGATATCAGTTATACCCTGGATGTTTATGAAGAGCATTCCCTGACAAGAAATTCTGCTTCAAAAGCAATGGCATATGTTGGGATTACGCAGGATGAAAAAAAGAGGTATTGGGGGGCAAGCAGCGATGAAGATATTATTAAGGCTTCCGTGCAGGCTTTGGAAAATGCTGTGAACCATATGATAGAAAAGAAAAAGGATAAAATACGGTAATTTAGACGTAAAAATCCTTATTTCTGGGCGTCTTGCCGTGAAGAGGCGATGAGAAACCTGCAAATGCAGTATCTCATCTGCCATCATAGCTATTTGTTTTCGCTCAGTAAGAAATAGCCGTTTGGAAAATAAGTGCATCAGCGTTATTTTTCAGACTAATGTCCTGGAAGGGAGAGCTGGCAGCAGCTTTCCCTTTTTTCTTTAATTGTTACTATTCACAGCCAATCGTAGCTAAATTTAAGGAAATAAAAAATATCTTCC
>CAJUJR010000161.1 GCA_910586605.1 uncultured Lachnospiraceae bacterium
GAAGATATTTTTTATTTCCTTAAATTTAGCTACGATTGGCTGTGAATAGTAACAAGTAAATGCTGTTGCCCTGAAACAAACATGAATATTTCTTTACAGGCAGCAAAAAATATGGTATAATAGCGCAATCGGTTGTTCAATTGACACACTATTTTATAACACTCACCAAAGCTTGTGTTCCACCCAAACACATTTAAACAGAAATGGAGGATTTCATATGAAACAGGATTGTCTTTTATTTGGTGCAGCATATTATGATGAATACATGCCTTATGACCGGATTGAAACAGATATGGGGCTTTTAAAAGAAGCCGGGATGAATGTCATACGCATAGCCGAGTCTACCTGGAGCACCTGGGAACCACAGGATGGCGTTTTCGATTTTATGCATCTTCACCGGATGCTAGATGCAGCGTCAAGGCATGGTTTAAACGTTATTATTGGCACGCCAACCTATGCCATCCCTTCCTGGCTCGCAAAAAAGCATCCTGATATCCTTGCAGTTACCAGAAACGGGCAGGAACTCTATGGACACCGCCAGCTTACTGATATTACAAACCCTTCCTATTTAAAATATGCCGAAAGAATGATACGCCGCCTGATGGAAGAAGTGCAAAACTGCCAGAATGTCATTGGCTTCCAGTTAGATAACGAAACCCGTTCCGCGGGAGCTGCTTCTTTAGAAACGCAGTCACTTTTTGTTTTTAAAATGAAAGAAAAATACCCAGATATAGAAGAATTTAACCAGGCATTTGGGCTGGATTACTGGAGTAACCGAATTGCAAGCTGGGAAGACTTTTCTGATATCCGGGGCACAATAAATGGCAGCCTTTCCGCAGCTTACAAACGTTTCCTGCGGGACTGCATTACGGATTTCCTGCATTGGCAAGCTTCCATTCTAAGGGAGTATATAAAACCTGGCCAATTTATCACCCATAATTTTGATTTTTCATGGATGGAATATTCCTTTGGCTTACAGCCTGAAGTCAATCAATTTGACGCTGCCAAATGCATGGACGTAGCTGGGGCAGATATTTACCATCCTTCGCAAGAACATCTGACCGGGGCAGAAATTGCGTTTGGTGGCGCTGTTGCCCGTTCTCTAAAAAAAGAGAATTACCTTGTCCTGGAAACACAGGCACAGGGACGGCTGACATGGCTTCCCTATCCAGGACAGCTCCGTCTGCAGGCATACAGCCACCTTTCCTCTGGGGCAAACAGCATTATGTATTGGCACTGGCACTCTATCCACAATTCTTTTGAATCCTACTGGAAGGGTATACTAAGCCATAACCTAAAGCCAAATACCACATACCACGAATTAAAAGCTTTTGGGGCAGAAGCCCATCTTTTGGAAAAACATTTGATAAACCTACACAAAGACTGCAAAGCAGCAATTATTATTGATAATGCAAGCCTTACTGGGCTGGACGAATTTCCAATTTATGAAGAAGGGGCACAAAGCATCGGCTATAACCACATTTTACGCCAGTTTTATGACGCCTGTTACCAAATGAACCTTGAATGCGACTTATTATCTGTCCAGGATGACTTCTCCTGCTACCCGGTTTTAATTGTACCTGCGCTGTATTCTGCTTCTGAGGAAACTTTATACAAAATCAAAAATTATGTAAAAGAAGGCGGCCATCTTCTTCTGGGATTCAAAAGCGGATTTTCAGATGAAGAATTAAAAATATACCATGACAATCAGCCTCATCTCCTAACAGACTGCATTGGAGCTACCTATAACCAATTTACTAGGCCGGAAAATGTTTCGCTGCACTTCACAGAAACATTCACAAAAGCTGGCATGGAACTGCCAGAAAATGATTTCCCCGTCAGCGAATGGATGGAACTCATACAACCTGAAACAGCCCAAGTCTGGGCTTCCTATAAACATCCTTATTGGGGAGAATATGCGGCGGTAACATATCAAGAATTTGGAAAAGGCAGCGCTACCTACCTTGGATGTTTTACCAATATTCCTGCATTGCAGCTTCTCCTCCAGAGAATTTGCAGTATAGCAAATATTAAGCTGCCAGAATATTCATTCCCTTTAATATTGAAAAAGGGATACAACGACGCCGGAAATTTAATCCGTTATTATTTTAATTATTCCTCTTCTTCCGTTTCTTTTTGCTATGATGGAAAAGAGGGAATTGAACTTTTGTCATCAAAAAAAGTATCTGCCTATGAACAGATGGAAATCCCTGCATGGAACCTTCTGATTATAGAAGAAAGGTAATCGCATACTAGTACTCCATCCGGGCAGAAATTACAGTTTTGTTTTGGCAGGCACTGGTGC
>CAJUJR010000162.1 GCA_910586605.1 uncultured Lachnospiraceae bacterium
GGGCGTAGGATTGCCCAGGAAGGAATGTCTTCTATAATTTTTGTCAGAATGTAAGTAAGGCAAAACTTTCGCTTTCTACAGAAAATATATAAAACGGTCAGTTTCTCATGCCGCACATGATAGAAAACATACAGAGGGAAGATATTTTTTATTGAGATCTGGCTGCGATTGGCTGTGAATAGTAACACTCCAAAGAACTAAAGCAAATGTATCAAGAACATATTAAAATCCCATCCAAAATGGTATGCTATCATAGCAGCCACGCCAGCACACCCAATTCCTTCAAAAATCGCCGGCAGCTCTCCTTTTACAGCTCTTGACAATTTTATCCCTGCAAAACACACAGCAAAAAAACTGATGGCTTTTAATAGAAAAACCATTGCAACCATAAATCCCAACGGCATACTGCCGGAAAATACTGCGTTTGTTATATCACAAAGTTTTTGGCCTGCTGTGGCAAAACCATCAATTTTAGCATACCGCAGAAAAAGTGGAAGTTCCATAATCAAAAACAAAACTGCTGTACATAATACCGCGCAGCAATTCCTGCTTTTATTTAGGCGCTTCCTCCCATTCCGTGTTGAACGAAGCAAATTTTGCATCTTCTTTTTTTCATCCAAAGCATAAATCCCGCTAATAAAATACAAAACTGCAGCAGCACCAGAAAACCATAAAATAATATCTGTTTTCGTATCTCTCCATAAATCTGTATAAGCCATTTCATCCAGAAGATATTTATCCTTAATCTCCCCTTTCCTCGCCTGTAGCATTTCAAGCTGGTCTTGCACCAGTGAAAAACCCTCTTCATAACGTTCCAGTTCTGCCATTATCATAATACTTCTCGTTTCATCCCCATCAACCTGTGCCAGTTCCTCCCACATTGCCTGTAAAGAAGCTTCCTCTTCTTCCATAAAAGCAAATGTTTCTTCTGTCACCAGCCCTTGAAGCTTCCCAATATAATAATGATAGGAAGCCTCCCGCGCCGTTGCATAATATTCCTGTGCAAACACTCCCTGGATTTCATAAATCCCCCAGAAAAACAGAATTGCTAATACAATGCCTTTCTTTTGCTGTACTAACATCTTATAAAATTCATAATAAAGCAGTCCAAGACGCTTCCCCATAAAACCCGTTTTTCTACGGAACCATTGTAGGAAAACCTCACCCCTTCCCTCTGTCCTTACCTGGCATGTATCATTAAATGCCAAAATCCCAATAACACATAGAATTGGCAGCAGAACGCCAGCCACAACAACAGCACACAAATTCTTCCCGACCGGATGCCCAAAAATATTAAAGTTATAATATTCTCCCAAAAGCAGTTTTAAATCCCAACAATAAAATGAATTCACACATTTTACCCCTCCAAAAGAACCACTAATAGAAAATGCCTCGCTAAAAACCCGTTCCAACCCAAGTATAATTACAGCCAATGCCGCCGCTGTAAACTCATTTTTAAAAAACATCCCAATGCAAAACATCAAGCAGGCAAATACTGCCGCTATCATAACACGGAGGAAAACAGCCAAAAGAAGCATTTCCCCAACCGTCAGTGAAAATGCACAATTACGGAACATAGATAACGACTGGATTGCCCGCCCCAGATTTCCATAGCCATACATCCATCCTAAAAGCAAAATTGCACTCCCTTCAGAAAACACTGTATAAAAAATTGCCCCCCATACCATAACAGACAGTTTTGCAGCCGCAAGCGGCGTATGCCCTTTCTTGCTACCCTTTAACAATAACAAAAGACTCATATCCCTTTCATAGAAAAGGACATAATATGTAAGGACAGCAAGAAAAACCAATACAAATAGCACATTTCCATTGTATTCCGCAAACGCCTCCAGCCCAAAGCTGCTGCCTCCCTCCAAAGAAATACCAGAAAATTTTTTGAAATCCTTACAGCTTTTTACTAGGTTCTGGTATGCATACCCTTCCTTGTCCTGGTAAAAAGACGTATTCTGCAGCCGTTTTGCACGCCCTTCCATCCCATCAATAAATTCTGGATAAGAATCCATATATTCTTCTTGGCTTTTCTGCTTCCACTTATAATAATCATCTATATCTGCCGTTTCGTCCCCATCTAAATAAGCTTCATACCTCTCCCGCTGTTGATAGCCATAGAAAAAACGGTCTGTATACTTCTCATACGCATATACCGTCAGTAAATTCGCTGCCAAAAGAATAAAAGAACTCAAACTTCCCACATCAAAAATGTGATTCGCACATTGAAAAATCAATACTT
>CAJUJR010000163.1 GCA_910586605.1 uncultured Lachnospiraceae bacterium
GCTTAGCAACAGCAGCAGAAAGCATAATAAGACGTGCTGAGGAAGGCGCAAGGGCAGAGGCAAGGGCTGACAGACTGGAATCAGCCGCAGAAGGCCTTGCGGTAAGCTATCCAGAGAAGATAGCCGGGGAAATTGCAAAGGAAGAGGCACTGGAAAAAGAAATAGATACAGTGAGGACAGGGAGGCGGATTAAAGCCAGCCTGGCAAAACGTAAGACACTCAATAACAAACCCACCTCATTTATCAATAAGTACACGTTTGGGGAATATGGGAATGAACTGAACCAATACCTTGCAGGGAAAGACAACAAAGTATATACCTCATGGGCTGACATGAAAGAGCTTGCGGACATACTTGGCATAGAAGTCTCCGGGAAGAAACTGACCCAAAAGGAAGCAAAGGCAATCCGTGATGCATTGAAAAATGCAGGGTTTGCGGAAGGCGGCATTGCCTACGAAATAAACAAATCCATAAAAGGAAATGGGGATGATGGGATTGCCACCTTAAAGAAAGGCGAGGCAGTCCTCACGCCAAAGCAGACGGAGGCATTGCAGGACGCATCAGAACGTTTTGTCAAGGCAGAGCCAAAGATTACGCCGGAACAGGAAGAATACCTTATGAAATCGCTTGGGATTGCCCCTGTCTTGGATGATGTCTGGAAAAACATGGAACAGGCATCCAGGGCAGTTGAAGTCAGCAATAGCTATACCAGGTCGGCAAATGTATCTATTGGGGACGTGCATGTACATGTAGACGGGAGCAATGTTGTAGACATGGACTCATTCTTTAATGAATTAGAAAGGCCAAGGAATAGGGGGAGGATGACGGAGTGTATTCTTTCACAGGTGACAAACCCACTTAATAATGCACTTAGTAAATTTTAAACATATGGGGCGGTGTAATGCTGCCCTCTTTAAATAGACAAATAAATGGGAGATTGTAAATAATGACAAAAAGCAGAAAAATCAGACTTTTAATAAACGACAACCAAAAACTATCAGAAGAAAATAAAAAATTACATGAGTTAAACAATGAGGAAATCAGTAAAAAGATGGTAGCCGAAATGGCGCGCTATTCTGATGTGATAGATAAGCTGTATGAGAAGTATGGTGAATTAGATAGGTTGAGAATTGCAGGGATCAGGAACAGGTGGCGGTACAGGATGATGCTTTTAAGGCTGGGGATTAGGAAAATGCTTGGGGTATGATGCAGGATGAAAAGATACATAAGTGACAATAAAACAATATGAAGAAAGAAGAGGGCATAATATGGGATTTAATGTAGAAATGAATAACTATCTTTTGCATAAAGATGAAGAAAAAATAGTGGGGTATTTCGCAGGGGACAATATAATCTGTGAAGCAGGAGGGAAGCGTTATGTTGGTAAAATTGCTTCCATTGGTTATTACAGGGAAGAAGAGGGTGCAGAGCCAAAGCCAGCAATATACATTGACACCACTAAAGGGAGGAAAAGCTATTCCGGCGAAGTCATTGTGCTGGATGACATTACATACCTTTATAATGATACGGCAGAATATAAGTCTGAAGCAATGGGGGACTGATAGAAATACTGCTGGATAAATGGGATGATTTGACAGAGCAGGAAAAAGACAGGGCTGGGAAAATATTAATGTGGTTCTGGCAGATGGCAGAACAGAAATTTTAGTCCTGTTGCCAGACGGGAGATTATTGACAGTGATGGTGTGAGGGTGTCTGTAGTATGGACACCCTTTTATAGTGGGATTTTATTATAGATGGAGTGTGAATTAACTAAGAATGACAGAATCAAAAAAGTTAGAGATGCCATTTTGGCTGAAATTAAATTTAACAATAAAGGAAGCGTCAGCTTATTCAAATATAGGGATTAATAAAATAGAGGAACTGTTAAAGCAACCGAAATGTGATTTTGTATTATATGTTGGCAATAAAAAGTTGGTAAAGAGGAAAGAGTTTGAGCAGTACATATCAAAAAGTTTGGAGATATAGGAGCAGTCTAAACACCTGTTCCTTCTAAATGGAGGGATAGTGTGGTACAATTTAAGCTGTATCAAACTCTTTTTGTTAGGGATAACGGAAAGGAGTTGGTTCTATGGGTAAAAGTTTAAAAGGGAAGGAGCTTGGGGTAGGGATAAGCCAGAGGAAAGACGGGCTGTTACTATTCACAGCCAATCGTAGCTAAATTTAAGGAAATAAAAAATATCTT
>CAJUJR010000164.1 GCA_910586605.1 uncultured Lachnospiraceae bacterium
GAAGATATTTTTTATTTCCTTAAGTCCGGCTACGATTGGCTGTGAATAGTAACTACTATCTACAGCCAATCATAGCAAAATATAAGTCAAATACTCCGCCTTGCCATCACACAAAACATCCGATATAATAGTGACTGTTAACTAACAGTTCTAAAACAGCCATAAAATACTTTATATAATAGAAGGAAGAAATCAATGCAGAACATTAACGTATCCAAAGGGCAAATTTTACACGAACAAAGAAATATCAGCAAATACAGCGGCTTGCTATATGGAAGGATTTTCCTCTTACCTTGCCTGTTCCTGTTCATCGTGCCACTTGGCCCTGTCCCTGCCTATCTTTTTGCCTTTTTTCTGTTTTCTCCAATATTGCTTGGCAATTTGCTAGAAAACAAAAAAGACGCCGAACCTATACTGCTTGGCTCCTGTGCCAAAAAATACCGCTATACGGCTGTCCGGCTGTCCATTGAACAGCACATTGGGCGCATTGCCGTATTGCTGTTGGCAGCATGGCAGTTTTACATCCCAAGTTCCCTTGCGGTTTATCTTCATTTAGCGCCAGCATCACTGCTGATGCTATACCTGCTATGCCGAATTATCATCACAGCCGTAATCCACCACAATATCCACTCTTACTATATGGAACTCCGTTCGCTAGAGCGTGTTTGAAAACTGCTTTTACAAGATGTGTTTCACGCTTTGCGTAAGATTTGTTCTTTTTGAATTATATTTTTTCTGAATCTTCTGTTAAATTACAAACGGCTATGCGTTTCCACATAGCCATTTGTAATAAATCCATTAGAATTGCTATCTCTTTCATCCGCCCACTTTGTGGCGGGCTCGCCGTTAATAGCATAACACCATATTCAAGAAAATAATCAATCTGTTTTAAATCGGCTACTTCATCTACATGTTGAGCCTATAATTAACATAAAAGCTTAATGCTTCCAGCATTTTACCAACGCAACCATTCTTTTTTATGATAGGGGCATCTGTTCTTCAAATGCCGCATCTACCATTGCATCCATTTCTGAAAAATCAAATTCCTGCCCTTTCATGGCTGCCTGGTTCATCTGTTCAACCGAAGAAGCTGCACCCCCAGCAGAAGATGCTGCTGAAGTTGTACTTGCCTTACCTGTCCCAGCGGCATCCCCCAAAAGGGCAGCTGCTTTTAAAGACACTTTTTCTGAAAAATATTCGTACAATTCCTGGACTGTCTTATAAGTTAAAGAAGAAGTATCTTCTGTCTCTGCTGCTTCTTCCAATACAGAAGAAAGCTTATCTGCCATTTCTGCCGCTTCTATGGATTCTGTGTATGCTGTTGTCTTTGCACTGGATAAACACCGCTCCAGAACATTTGCAAAACCTAATATAGAGCCTGAAGAATCCAGCGACCCAAGTGCACCAGAAATCCCAGACATCCCCAAAGCATCAAGAGAACCCAAGGAATTTAACGCTCCTAAAGAACCCATTAGCCCAAGGCTGCTGTCATCTGACGAATTGCCAGAGATGGCATTCAACATCGTACTAGTCGGATTATGGTTAATCATATACTGATAATATAATGTTTCTGCATCTAGTGTTACATTTGCCATAGTTCCCCTCCATTTGTGCCAGCCAAAATTAAAACCATGCTGCACATTCTATAATATATACCCTTATTCCATCAATCTGTACCATCTTACCGGACGATACACTTTTTAGGATATCACATTTTGCAGAGACTGTAAAGAAATAATTTCTTCTATCTTCAATTAGGCTTTTGGGAAGTTACTATTCACAGCCAATCGTAGCTAAATCTAAATAAAAAATATCTTCCCTCTG